>NZ_RZRR01000052.1:0-12515 GCF_003998555.1 Mesorhizobium sp. M7A.F.Ca.CA.002.09.1.1
CTGTATTTCTGCAGCAAGGTCGGCGGAAGCTGGAAGATATCAGGCTTCGTCGGCTACATGCCGCATCCGCTCGGCAGCTAGAGCCAGCTGATCAGTAGAGCGTGACGAAGGCCGGAAACAGCATGCCGGTCGCCCGGAAATGCTCGACCAGTTCGATGGCCGGGAAGATGGCGAGGAAATAGAGCCCGTCGAAAAACGTGCGCTTCAAAGCCCGCGTCGAGAACTGCAGTTCGTCATCGTCGCGGTAGAGCAGCGGGTTTGGCCAGAACCGGGGCGTGCTCTTGGTGTAGGCAAGATAGGCTGGGCCGAACTTGCCGAGCAGAAATTCGGCTTCCTTGCGCGCCGTGACGCGAAAGATGAAAAAGCTGGCAAGGCCCAGCGCCACGGCCGTCATCAGCGAGCCGTAGAGCAATCCAATGCCGACCGCGCCGACCGTCGAGAAGAAATAGAGCGGGTTCTGCGTGGTCGAGAACGGTCCCGTCGAGACCAGTTCCTCGTTCTTCTTGCCGCCGACATAGAGAATGCTCCACAGCCGCCCGACGACACAGACGAGCACCAGGCAAAAGCCGAAGAATTCGAGCGTTTCGTGCCCGTCGGAGCCCTCGCTCAGCCCCGGCTTGGTGAGAAACAGCAGCAACACCGCCAGCGCCGCCGCAACCCGCACGAAGATCAGGCGCTTGCGCTGGTCGAAGGCCTGGGAAACCGGCTTGAGGGTAGCGTAGGTCATTTGGTGTTTCCTGGGGCACTGACGAGTGCCCGTGAGCAATGGGCATGACATTGATGGCGGATGAAAGGCGCACGCCCTCTATCGGCGCAGCGCCGGGCGTTCGTAAAGGACTTTGCGCGGCCCACGTCCATTCTTACGAATTTGTATGCCGCCGGACAGGCCGGCGTGAACTCGTTTGCTTACGCTGCGCGGATCGCCACCGCCGCAACCGTCGACCTCAGGACTTCAGCCATGCTCGCGCCCAACAGGCAACAACCCGCCCCACCGAGCCACAACAGAGTTCCCGACGTCACTCTCGATTTCTGGGTGATCAAGTTGATGGCGGTCACCACCGGCGAGACCGCGGCGGACTATTTTGCCGACACGATCGGGCTTGGGCTGACCGTCACCTCGCTGATCATGACCGGCATCCTGATCGCTGCCCTCGTCCTGCAGTTTGCGCAGAAGCGTTACGTGCCGTGGGCCTACTGGCTGGCGGTGGTGCTGATCAGCATCGTCGGCACCCTGGTGACGGACAATCTCGTCGACACTTTCGGCGTGCGCCTGCAGACCACGACCATCGCCTTCTCGGTTGCGCTCGCCGCGACATTCGCGGTCTGGTACGCCAGCGAACGGACGCTGTCGATCCACACCATCTTCACCACCAGGCGCGAAATCTTCTACTGGCTGGCGATCCTCTTGACCTTCGCGCTCGGCACCGCCGCCGGCGATCTCGTCGCCGAAAGCTTCGACATGGGCTACCTCACCACAGGCCTGCTGTTCGGCGGCGCCATCGCGCTCATCGTGCTGGCCTACTGGCTGCTCAATCTCGACGGCATCCTGGCCTTCTGGCTCGCCTATATCCTGACGCGGCCGCTCGGCGCCTCCTTCGGTGACCTGCTGTCGCGATCGGCCAGGCATGGCGGCCTGGGCTTCGGCACCATCTTCACCAGCCTGCTCTTCCTCGGCTGTATCATTGCGCTCGTCCTGCACATGACCCTGAAGGGGACAACCGACGAAGCCGATGAACTGTTGCTGGACCTGGACTAGGTGCAGGGCGGATGCGCTAGCATTGACAATTGCCGAAAACCCCACCGCTTCGGCCAATCGTGAACGTTCTAGCGCCACCATCCCTGCGCCTTCGTGACATCCTAGGAACAAGCCCGTGCCGGTGATAGCCTGTCCATCTCGGCAACGGACCGGACCTTTCATGCGACTGCTTCTCGTCGAGGACGACCACAGGACGGCCGACTATATCGTCAGGGGACTGACCGAGGCCGGCCATGTCTGCGATCTCCTGCGCAACGGCCATGACGGGCTGTTCGCGGCGACCCGGGGCAAATACGACGTGATCGTCGCCGATCGGATGATCCCCGGTCTCGACGGCCTGTCGATGGTCAAGGCGGTGCGCGCCGCCGGCGTGCGCACGCCGGCGATCTTCCTCACCTCCGTCGGCGGCATCGACGACCGCGTCGAGGGGCTCGAGGCCGGCGGGGACGACTATCTGGTCAAGCCCTTCGCCTTTTCCGAACTCCTCGCTCGCATCAACGCGCTTGGCCGGCGGCCGGCGGCGCAGGAGCAGAAAACCGTCCTACGGGTCGCCGACCTCGAAATGGACCTGATCATGCGCCGCGTCACGAGGCGGGGCCAGCCAATCGACCTGCAGCCGCGGGAGTTCAGCTTGCTGGAAGTGCTGATGCGCGGCGAAGGCCGCGTCATCACCCGCACCATGCTTCTGGAGCGGGTCTGGGATTTTCATTTCGATCCCAGGACCAGCGTCGTCGAGACCCATATCAGCCGGCTGCGGGCCAAGGTCGACAAGCCCTTCGAAACCCAACTCATCCACACCGTCCGCAACACCGGCTACAGCCTGCACGCGCCATGACCGGAACCTGGTCCCGCCTGCTGCGCAGCACGCCATTCCGGCTTGCCCTGACCTTCGCCTTCCTGTTCGTGCTGGCCTTCGTCCTGTCTGGCGCCATCGTCTACCAGATGATGAGCGCCGATCTTGCCGAGCGGCTCGACGACACCATCAAGGAAACCTACGCGGTCGTCGCCGCGACCTATGCCGAGAACGATCTCAAGGAGCTGGTTGAGACCGTCGGCAGCCACTCCCTGCGCAGCCTCAAGAAGGAGCAGCTGTTTTCGTTGACCGACGCAACGGGCAATCGCCTGGCCGGCAACTTCACCGCGGCAGGGCTTCCCGACGGCTTCTCGATGTTCGACACCGAAATGCCCGGCGTGCCGCCCGGCGCCGAGTACCGCGCCTATTCCGGCCCGGTCGGCGGCAACACGCTGACCGTCGCCTTCAGCCTTTCCGAGACGGAGGAGCTGGAGAGGATCGTGCTGATGAGCTTTGGCTGGGGAACCCTGATCATCACCGGGCTGGCGGTCGCCGGCGGCGCCCTGCTCGCCTCGCGCGTCCAGCGCCGTCTCGACGGCATCGCCGCCACCATGGTGGATGTCTCGCATGGACGGCTGGACACCCGCATTCCGCTGACCGGCAAGGGCGACGACATCGACATCGTCTCCAGCCAGGTCAATGCCGCGCTCGACCGCCTGTCGGCGCTGGTCGAAGGCATGAAACAGGTCAGCGCCAACATCGCCCACGATCTGAAGACGCCGCTCAACCGGTTGCAGATGATCCTCGACACCGCGTCGGAAAAGAACCTGTCGGGCCGGAAAATCGCCGCTGAACTGGCGGAGGCGCATGCCGAGAGCCTGCAGATCAACGAGACCTTCGATGCCCTGCTGCGCATCGCGCAGATCGAGGCCGGCGCCCGCCGGGCGCGGTTCACCGATGTCGATCTGGGCGAGGTGCTGCAAACCATCGCCGAGATCTATGCCGATGTTGCCGAGGACGACGGAAAGTCGCTGTCGTTGGCGCAACCACAGGAAACGACGGACCGGATCCATGGCGATCGCGAGCTGCTGACGCAGATGTTCGCCAATCTGGTCGAGAACGCGTTGCGCCATTGTCCATCGGGCACGACGATAAAGCTGTCGGTGGCGCGCCAGGACGAACGCGTCGTTGCGGGCGTCGCCGACAACGGTCCCGGCATTCCGGCGGCAGAGCGCGAGAAAGTGTTCCAGCGGCTCTACCGGCTGGACCACAGCCGCTCGACATCAGGCAGCGGCCTCGGGCTCAGCCTTGTCCGGGCCATCGCCGATCTGCACGGCGCATCGATCACGCTCGAGGATTGCCGACCGGGACTTGCGGTGGTGGTGCGTTTTCCGCTGGCTACGGATTAGCCGGCGAAACGGCTGGTGCTGTTCAAGCCCAGCTTGGGTTGAGAGGTCCCCTCACCTATCTATCCGCGTCGACAGGATGATCGACGACAGCGTCCGCTCGACTCCATCCATGGCGCCGATCTGATCGAGCAGCATGTCGAGGTCGCGGATTGATGGCGCATCGACGATGACGATCATGTCGAAATTGCCGCTGACCGAATGCAGCGTCCTGACCGTCGCCAAACCGCGCAGGCCGCGCACCACCTTGTCGGCAAGCTTGGGCGTCACGGTGAGCAGCACATGCGCCCGCACCAGCCCCTGCTCATAATCCGGCGCCAGCCGCACGCCGTAGCCTGATATGATGCCGCGCTGCTCCAGCCGTTCGATCCGGCTCTGCACGGTTGTCCGCGAGACGCCAAGCCGCCGCGCCAGCTCGGCGGTCGAGGCGCGCGCATTCTCGCGCAGCAGCGAAAGCAGGGTCTGTTCGGCATCGCTGAGCATTTCGACGATTCTTCTCGGCGGACTGACCAATCAATGGGTTCGTTTCGTACAGAACCACGCTTCCTTTCGACGGGCAAGCTGCGAATCTGTGCTCACAACCAGTGAGGGATTTGTCATGAAGAAAATTGTCGTTGTCGGCGCCGGCAAGATCGGCTCGACCATTGCCGAGATGCTCGCCGCCACGGGAGATTATCAGGTCACGCTCGTCGACCGCTCGGCAGCACAGCTCGCAGCGGCCGAAGTCCCGGCCACGGTTGCGACGCTGGAGCTCGACATCGAAGCGTCCGGCACGCTTGAAGCCGCACTCGCCGGCAAATTCGCGGTGCTCAGCGCCGCTCCCTTCCATCTGACCACCCGCATCGCCGAGGCGGCGGCCAGTGCCGGCGTGCACTATCTCGACCTGACCGAGGACGTCGTCTCGACCCGCCGCGTCAAGGAATTGGCGCGTTCGGGCAGAAGCGCCTTCATTCCGCAATGCGGCCTGGCGCCGGGCTTCATCTCGATCGTCGCCAACGATCTCGCCAGCCGGTTCGATTCGCTGGAAAGCGTGCGCATGCGCGTCGGCGCCCTGCCGCAATACCCGTCCAACGCGCTGAACTACAATCTCACCTGGAGCACCGACGGCGTCATCAACGAATATTGCGAGCCCTGCGAGGCGATCGTCGAAGGCGAGCTGGTCGAGGTGCCGCCGCTGGAAGAGCGCGAGGAGTTCTCGCTCGACGGCGTCACCTACGAGGCATTCAACACCTCCGGCGGCCTCGGCACACTGGCCGAGACGCTAAAGGGCAAGGTGCGCACGCTCAACTACCGCACCATTCGCTACCCCGGCCACGCCGCGATCATGAAGGCGCTGCTCAACGACCTCGGCCTGCGCCATCGCCGCGACGTGCTGAAGGACATTTTTGAAAGCGCCCTGCCGGCGACATTGCAGGACGTCGTCATCGTCTTCGTCACCGTCTCCGGCCGCAAGAACGGCCGCCTGCTGCAGGAGACCTACGCCAACAAGGTCTATTCCCAGCGTATCGGCCAGGTGGTGCGCAGCGCCATCCAGATCACCACGGCGTCCGGCATCTGCGCCGTGCTCGACATGCTGGCCGACGGCAGCCTGCCGGCGACCGGCTTCATCAAGCAGGAAGACATCGCGCTGGACGCGTTTCTAGCCAACCGTTTTGGCCGCGCCTATGCCCAGCACGAAATGGTGAGTCGGCTGGCGGGGTGAAGCGGCGTGTCTCTCTTGTGGAGAGGCGGGCGGGACAGTGCCCCCCCTCTGCCCTGCCGGGCATCTCCCCCTCTAGGGGGGAGATCGGCTGTCATCTTAGATTTCGCCAATTTTTGAAAGTTTTGGAAGAGGCAGGTTGCCCGAAACTGCCAATCTCCCCCCTTGAGGGGAGATGTCCGGCAGAACAGAGGGGGGCGCTGTCCCGCCGGCATCACCGCTTTTGCGCCATCGCGAATTAAATATGCAGCGCGTGTCCCAGCGCCTTCAGCGCTGCTTCCTGGAATCCCTCGCCCTGCGTCGGATGCGCGTGGATGGTGCCGGCGATGTCCTCCAGCCGCGCGCCCATCTCCAGCGCCAGCCCGAACGCCGCCGCCAGTTCCGACACACCCTGCCCGACCGCCTGGATGCCGAGCACCAGATGGTTGTCGGCGCGGGCCAAGACGCGGACAAAGCCGTCCTCGCCCAGCTTCGTCATCGCCCGGCCGTTGGCCGCGAACGGGAACATGCCGATCTTGATCTCGCCGCCGAGCGCCTTGGCTTCTTCCGGCGAAAGACCAGCGGTCACCAGTTCGGGATCGGTGAAGCAAACGGCGGGTATCGAACGCTTGTCCCAGCTGCGCTTGTGGCCGGCAACGATCTCGGCGACCATCTCGCCCTGCGCCATCGCCCGGTGCGCCAGCATCGGCTCGCCGGTGACGTCGCCAATGGCGAAGATGCCGCGCATCGAGGTGCGGCACTGGTCGTCGATGCGGATGAATTTGCCGGCCATGTCGAGGTCGATCTGCTCGAGCCCCCAGCCTTCGGTCACCGGCTTGCGCCCGACCGTGACCAGGATTTTTTCGGCGGCGACCTTGGCGCTCTTGCCGTCCGAGGTCTCGACCAGCAACGCGTCACCCTTGGTTGAAAGCCCCTTGGCCTTGGCGCCCAGCATCACCTCGACGCCGAGCGCGGTGAGCCGCTTGACCACCGGCCGGGTCAGCTCGGCATCATACTGCGCCAGCACGCGCGGCAAGGCCTCGATCACGGTCACCTCAGCGCCCATCTTGGCAAATGCCATGCCCAGTTCCAGCCCAATATAGCCGCCACCGACGACCGCGAGATTTTTCGGCACGTCGCTGAGTGCCAGTGCCTCGGTTGACGAAATCACCCGACCGCCAAACGGCAGGAACGGCAGCTCCACCGGCGCCGAGCCGGAGGCGATGACGATCGTTTCGGCCCGGATCACCTGCACGCCCGTCTCGGTCTCGACCGCGACCGTCTTGCCGTCGCGAAAGCTCGCCCAGCCATGCACGGTTTTCACGCCTGCCTTCTTGAGCAGGCCGGCGACGCCACTGTTGAGCCGGCTGACGATGCCGTCCTTCCAGGCGACGGTCCGGGCAAGATCGAGCGTCGGCGCGGTGACCGAAATGCCGAGCGGGCTCTTGCCGCCCGCCATGTGCGACACCTTCTCGAACTCCTCCGCCGCATGGATCAGCGCCTTGGACGGGATGCAGCCGACATTGAGGCAGGTGCCGCCCGGCTTGCCGGCCTCGACGATCACCGTATCGACGCCGAGCTGTCCGGCCCGGATGGCGCAGACATAGCCGCCCGGCCCGGCGCCGATGACGAGCAGCTTGCAGGAGATTTCTTTCATGATGGCACGCTCTTTCTGGTGGCGAAGGCCCCCTCATCCGGCCGCTTCGCGGCCACCTTCTCCCCGGTGGGGAGAAGAGGCGAGCACAGACGCCGGCGACCTCCTCTCCCCTCGGGGAGAGGTCGGATTGCCCCGAATTGCCCTTCGCAATTCGGTTTTGGCAATCCGGGTGAGGGAGCCCTTGCGACCGTTCTCATCCCCTCAATCCACGAAAATCAGCGCCGGCGTTTCCAGCAGCGTCTTGATCCGCTGGATGAACACCGCCGCATCCCACCCATCGATCACCCGATGGTCGAAGCTCGACGACAGGTTCATCATCTTGCGCGGCATGAACTGGGTGCCGTCCCACACCGGCCGCACCATCATCTTGTTGACGCCGACGATCGCCACTTCCGGATGGTTGATGACCGGCGTCGTCGCCACGCCGCCCATGGCGCCGAGCGAGGTGATGGTGATGGTCGAGCCGGACAGCTCGTCGCGTGTTGCCGTGCCGGACTTGGCCGCCTCGGCCAGCCTGATGACCTCGGCGCCGCAATCCCAGATGTCGCGCGCCTCGGCGTGCTTGACCACCGGAACCACCAGCCCCGACGGCGTCTGTGCGGCGATGCCGATATGGATGCCGCCATGCTGATGGACGATGCCGGCCTCGTCGTCGAACAGGGAATTGAGATTGGGCTGGTCCGCGATCGCCTTGACCATCGCCCGCATCAGGAACGGCAGCAGCGTCAGTTTCGGCCGCTCCACGCCAGGACGCTTCTCCTTGTTGAGCGCCGCGCGCAATTCCTCCAGTGCGGTGACGTCGATCTCCTCGACATAGGTGATGTGCGGAATGCGCGATTTGGACAGCGACATCTTCTCGGCGATCTTGCGCCGCAAGCCGACCACCTTGATATCCTGCACAGCGTCGTTGCGGGCGAGGCCGGATGCCTTTGCGACCTGCGGCCCGCGGGCCAGGAACGCTTCGATGTCCTCATGGCCGATGCGACCGGCCGGACCGGATCCGGCAACCTGCCTGAGATCGATGCCGGCTTCTTTTGCCCGCAGACGAACGGCCGGCGACGCCAGCGGTCTTTCGCCTTGAAGCCGCGGCGCGCCGGAGACGGAAGGCTGCGCCGTGCTTTTCTGTGAGGCTGCCGGTTTCGCCTTGGGCTCGTCGCTCTTTGGGGATGTCTTCACGACCGGCGCAGCAGCCTCGGGCTTCGGCGTCGGAAGTTTTGCCGGAGGCTCAGCGGACACCGCTTCCGCTTCGGCGCCTTGCGGCTTGGCGTTGCCCTCGCCCGCCACCTTCAGCCGCACGATGGGCGAGCCGATGGCCACCGTGTCGCCGATCTCGGCGCCCAGCCACAGGATCTCGCCATCAACCGGCGAGGGGATTTCAACCGTCGCCTTGTCGGTCATGACTGCGGCGAGCACAGTGTCCTCGCGGACGATATCGCCGACCTTGACGTGCCATTCGACCAGCTCGGCCTCGGCGACGCCTTCGCCGACATCGGGCAGCTTGATGATGTGTTCGCCCATCTCAGGCTCCCATGGTTTCAAGCAAGGCACGGCCAACGCGGGCGGGACCGGGAAAATAATCCCACTCCTGCGCATGCGGATAGGGCGTGTCCCAGCCGGCAACGCGAGCAACCGGCGCTTCGAGGTGATAGAAACAGTTTTCCTGCACCAGCGCCGACAGCTCGGCGCCGAAGCCCGAGGTCAGCGTCGCCTCATGCACGATGACGCAGCGCCCGGTCTTTTTCACCGAGGCGACGATCGTATCGAGATCAAGCGGCAGCAGGGTCCTGAGGTCGATGATCTCGGCATCGATGCCGGTTTCTTCGACAGCCGCCTGCGCGACATAGACCATGGTGCCGTAGGCGAGCACGGTGAGGGCCGAGCCTGCCCTGCGGATCGCCGCCTTGCCGAGCGGCACCGTGTAGTGGCCGTCGGCCACCTCGCCCAGCTCATGCTTCGACCAGGGCGTCACCGGCCGGTCGTGATGACCATCGAACGGACCGTTGTAGAGCCGCTTCGGCTCGAGGAAGATCACCGGATCCGGATCCTCGATCGCCGCGATCAAAAGCCCCTTGGCGTCGTGCGGGTTGGACGGCACCACCGTCTTCAGCCCCGACACATGGGTGAACAGCGCCTCAGGGCTCTGGCTGTGCGTCTGGCCGCCAAAAATGCCGCCGCCGGTCGGCATGCGCACCACGATCGGGCAGGTGAAATCGCCGTTGGAGCGGTAGCGCAGCCGTGCCGCTTCCTGGGTCAGCTGGTCGTAGGCCGGGTACATGTAGTCGGCAAACTGAATTTCCACGCACGGCTTCAAGCCATAGGCGGCCATGCCTATGGCCGAGCCGACAATGCCGGATTCGTTGATCGGCGCATCGAAGCAGCGGCTCTTGCCGTATTTGGCCTGCAAGCCCTGCGTGCAGCGGAAGACGCCGCCGAAGAAGCCGACGTCCTCGCCGAACACGACGACTTTCTCGTCGCGCCCCATCGACACATCCATGGCATCGCGAATGGCCTCGATCATGGTCCGTCTCGGCATGGCTCAGACTCCCGCCTGCTGGCGCTGGCGCCTGAGATGCGGCGGCATCTCGGCATAGAGCCCCTCGAACATGTCGCGCGTCGACGGCTTGCCGCCGGCATGCAGCGTGCCGTGGCTTTCCGCTTCCTTCTGCGCCGCGATAACCGTGTCGAGGATTTCCGCCTCGGCCTGCGCGTGCCGCTCGTCCGACCAGACGCCGAGCGCGATGAGATGGTTCTTCAGCCGCACGATCGGGTCGCCGAGCGGCCAGGCGTCGGATTCGGTCTTCGGCCGGTAGGCGGACGGGTCGTCCGAGCTCGAATGTGCGCCGGCACGGTAGGTGACATATTCGACCAGCGTCGGCCCGAGATTGCTGCGCGCCCGCTCCGCCGCCCATTTGGCGACCGCATGCACCGCGAGATAGTCGTTGCCGTCGACGCGCAGTGACGGGATGCCGAAGCCGAGGCCCCTCGCCGCGAACGTGCCCGAACCGCCGCGCGCGATGCCTTGAAAGGTCGAGATCGCCCACTGGTTGTTGACGACATTGAGCACGACCGGCGCCTTGTAGGTGGAGGCGAACACCAGCGCCGAATGGAAATCGGACTCGGCCGTCGAGCCGTCGCCGATCCACGCGGCTGCGATGCGTGAATCGTTCGATATCGCCGAGGCCATCGCCCAGCCGACCGCCTGGATGTACTGCGTCGCCAGATTGCCGGAGATCGAGAAGAAGCCGTGCTCCTTCGAAGAATACATGACCGGCAATTGCCGGCCCTTCAGCGGGTCGGCTTCGTTGGAATAGATCTGGTTCATCATCGTGACCATCGGGTAGCCATCGGCAATCAGCAGCCCTGCCTGGCGATAGGTCGGAAAGTTCATGTCGCCCGGCGCCAGTGCCTTGCGGAAGGCGCAAGCCACAGCCTCTTCGCCCAGATGCTGCATGTAGAACGAGGTCTTGCCCTGCCGCTGCGCCATCTGCATGCGCGCATCGAAGGTCCGCAGCGTCATCATGTGGCGCAGGCCGGTGAGAAGTTCGTCGCTGGACAGCAGGCTGGCCCACGGGCCGACGGCCTCGCCAGTGCGGTTCAGCACGCGGATGATCGAGAAGGCATGATCGCGGATGGTGCGCGGATCGACATCGATCTCCGGGCGCGGCACAGAGCCGGCCTTGGGGATCGGCACATTGGAAAAGTCAGGCGTTCCGCCCGGCCGCACTTCCGGCTCCGGAACGTGGAAACGCAACATCCCAGCATCGGCCATGACCTTTGTCCTCCAATGTTGCCCGGAACAGATATTTGCATATCTGCGCCGCCAGTGCGAATTCGTCGGGTAGCCTGCGGACGTCGGTCCCGGCCACGCCGGCCGATCCAGCCTCCCGCACCCAAGATGAAGATATGTCCGCGAAATTTCTTGTCGATGTTGGGCGGTGGCGCGCAATTAGAGGGAAGGTTGGGCGAGGTTTGCCGGCAGATAAGGTGATTGGTCGACGAACTCGCGCCTTTCCTCTCCCCCGTCGATCGGGGGAGAGGAAGGGAGCCAAGGCTGGCCAACTCGCGCCCTTCCTCTCCCCCGTCGATCGGGGGAGAGGTGTCGAGCGAAGCTCGACGGAGTGGGGGTCGACCGTTCGCCCAAGCTGGATGCCGCCCCCACATCATGCTAACCAACCCGCCATGGCACAGAAGAAAGCATATGAGGTCGATGGCTGGCTCGCGAAGCCGGACCAGCGGATCTCCATCGTCCTGCTTTACGGCCCCGATCGCGGCCTCGTCTCCGAGCGAGCAAAGGCCTTTGCCGGCAAGACCGGCCTGCCGCTCGACGATCCCTTCTCGGTGGTCAGGCTGGAGGGGTCGGAGGTCGACCGAGACGAGGGCCGGCTGCTCGACGAGGCCCGCACCGTGCCGATGTTTTCCGACCGGCGCCTGCTGTGGGTGCGCAATGCCAGCGGCCAGAAGGCATTGGCCGACGACGTCAAGGCGCTGACGGCCGAGCCCGCGCGCGATGCGATCATTCTCATCGAGGCCGGCGACCTCAAGAAAGGTGTCGGCCTGCGCGCCATCGTCGAGGCGGCCGACAACGCCATGGCCCTGCCTTGCTATGCCGATGAAGCCCGCGACATCGACACCGTCATCGACGGCGAACTGGGCAGGGCCGGCATGTCGATGACCATGGAAGCGAGACAGGCGCTGCGCCGCAATCTCGGCGGCGACCGGCTGGCCTCGCGCGGTGAGATCGAGAAGCTTGTGCTCTACGCCCATGGCCAGACCGAGATCGGCCTGGAGGAGGTCAAAGCGATGTCAGGTGATGTCTCCGGCGCGTCTTTCGACGACGCGGTCGACGCGCTTCTCGAAGGCAAGATCGGCGACTTCGACACCGCCTTCACCCGCCATTGCCAGTCCGGCGGCCAGCCCTTCCTGGTGCTGTCCTCGGCAATGCGGCAGTTGCAGCAGATCCAGATCATGCGCGGCCAGATGGAGTCCGGCAACCGCAACGCCGCCTCGGTCGTTGCCGCCGCCCGCCCGCCGGTGTTTTTCTCCAGGCGCAAGCTGGTGGAGAAAGCGCTGGAACGCTGGAGCACCGAAGCGCTCGGCCGCGCGTTGACTCGGCTGCAGACGGCGGTGCTGCAGACCAGGCGGCGGCCGGATCTTTCCGTCGCGCTGGCAAGACAGGCGCTGCTTGGCATTGCGGTGGAGAGCAGCAGGTTGGCGCAGCGGTAGGA
>NZ_RZRR01000530.1:0-3943 GCF_003998555.1 Mesorhizobium sp. M7A.F.Ca.CA.002.09.1.1
GGTAACGAGGTCGCGCCAGTAGCAATCTTCTTGAAAGCAATCGACCGCCTTCTCGATGTCATCGGCAGCAAGCGCGGCGCCGAACTGGTCGAGTACGTCAGACAGTTTCTTGCTAGAGGGCTTGTCGAGCATCAGGTTTCCTCCCGTGAAATCCAGATCGTCATGGTGATGGCTCCGACGGGCTTGCCGCCGGACGATCAAGTATCGTCAGAGATGGCGGCCCTCGTCACGCCCCACCATAGTTTCCAGCGGTTTCAATGGTTTATTCGCAAAATGGGATCACCCGGCGGTTTCGCAATCGCCCGGGCGCCGGAAACGACCGTCCCATTTGTGAATGCCGCGCCGGTCGCGCAAAGTTGATGGTCAAATGCCGCAATGCGGTCACCGGGGCCGATGACAACCGATCGGTGAGAAGCCGGGAAGCGGTGGCGGGCAGCAGGGCGGTTCCCGGGATTTTCTGGATGCGGAACTCTGGAGCCCGTTATGATTATCATATCCTTTTTCCAAGCGTCTTCACGCCACTCTCTCGGCCGGCGTGGACGTGCTGCAGCAATGGCCGCGGTCATGGCCTTGAGTGCGACGCTGACCGGCCCGCTGATGCTGCCCGGAACACAGGCGCATGCGGCGGAAATTTCCGTCACCGTCCGCGAAAGGCTTTCGAACTATGGCGGATGGCGAACCTCCAGCCGCTTCGGCGATGTCTGGGTTCCCTCGGTGCATACCCAATGGCGGCCCTACACCGAAGGCAGGTGGGTCTGGACTGACAATGGCTGGTACTGGCAGTCCACCGAGCCATTCGGCGATGTCGTCTATCACTATGGCCGCTGGGCGTATGATCCCGATTTCGGCTGGGTGTGGATCGCCGGCGATCAATGGGCGCCAGCCTGGGTGGTCTGGCGTCAGGGCGGCAATGATGTCGGCTGGGCTCCGGCGCCGCCCGACGTCGGTGCCGCCTTCGACGACGCCTGGTGGTGTTTCGTGCCGGTGGCGGCGATCGGCGCGGTGGATCTGGTCAGGGTGGTGCGGCCGGTTCAGGAGAACGTCGTCATCGTGCGCAACACGACATTCATCAACCAGACGGTCGTGGTCAACAATGCGCCACGCGTGCGGCTTGGCAACCAGGTGGTTGCAATCAATGCCGGACCCCGGCTGCAGCAACTCCCGAAGCCCGTCATGGAATCGATCAAGGCGGCAAAACTGGTTCCTCCGCTCAAAGGCGTGTTTGCCAGTGCACGTCTCGATGCTTCCAGGGGCGCCGAAATCAAGAAGCTTGCCGGCAATGCAATGCCTGCCGCCAAGGCGGCCAATGGGAACGGGCAAATCGTGGCGGGCCATGGCCCCAAGATTGCGAGCGGCGACAAGGCCACGTCTCCGAGCGCTGTGACAGCGAGCAATCCAGCCGTCGTGAAGCCTGGCAACACTGTGCGCAAGCGGATGGCCGCCGGCAACGGCGCGAAGGCCGATGCGCTCAAGCTGCATGCCGACAGGACCGCGGGCGATGGACGTATCGTCGTCAAATCGTCGGCCAAACCGGGTTCGGCCAAGCCGGTCTCGGGGCAGCGTCCTGCACGCGGTGCCGGACAACAGAAGCCGCATCAGCAGGCGATGGCAATGCACATGCCCCAGCACCATGGCCCGGCAAGGGTGGCACCTCACCATCCGCCAGCGAAGATGCAGGCGAGGAAGGTGTCCAGATGCGATCCGCGCGTTTCCCGCTGCAAGGCGCCGCGCTGATCGCCTCAATCGCGCCGGCACGCTGTGCGCGCCGGCGCGATTTTTCCCGTTGACAGGTCGCCTTGCCCGCCCTTAGTGTCCGCCACCATGAAAACAGCACTCATTCTCGTAGGAAAGCGCGTGGGCAAGGCGGTGTAACCGCCGGGCGAAAACCCCCCATGCGCAAGACACAGGCTCCCTCGGGGGCCTTTTTTATTGCCTGAAACACGACTAAACGACCAGCAAACGCCCAATGGCGACAGTACGGGACCAGACCGATGAGCAACGGACAGAACGAGCGGCGCGAGATGACGGGCGCCGAAATGGTGGTGCAGGCGCTGAAGGACAATGGCGTCAAGCATGTCTTCGGCTATCCCGGCGGCGCTGTCCTTCCGATCTATGACGAGATTTTTCAGCAAGACGAGGTCGAGCACATACTGGTGCGCCATGAGCAGGGCGCCGGCCATGCGGCGGAAGGCTATGCGCGTTCGACCGGTAAGGCCGGCGTGATGCTGGTGACCTCCGGCCCGGGCGCCACCAATGCGGTGACGCCGCTGCAGGACGCGTTGATGGATTCGATCCCGCTGGTCTGCCTGACCGGGCAGGTGCCGACCTCGCTGATCGGCTCGGACGCTTTTCAGGAATGCGATACGGTCGGCATCACGCGCCCCTGCACCAAGCACAACTGGCTGGTGAAGGACGTCAACGAGCTCGCCGCCACCATCCACGAGGCCTTTCATGTCGCGACCACCGGCCGTCCCGGTCCGGTCGTCGTCGACATCCCGAAGGATGTGCAGTTCGCCAAGGGATTCTATGTCCCGCCGCAGATCGCGCCACGCACCAGCTACCAGCCAAAGGTCCAGGGCGACCTGGAGAAGATCAAGGCGGCGGTCGAGTTGATGGCGGGCGCCAAGAAGCCGATCATCTACAGCGGCGGCGGCGTCATCAACTCCGGCCCGGAAGCGAGCCATCTGTTGCGCGAACTGGTCGATCTCACCGGTTTCCCGATCACCTCGACGCTGATGGGCCTCGGCGCCTATCCGGCATCGGGCAAGAACTGGATGGGCATGCTCGGCATGCACGGCACCTATGAAGCCAACATGGCCATGCATGATTGCGACGTGATGATCTGCATCGGCGCGCGCTTCGACGACCGCATCACCGGCCGGCTGACCGCCTTCTCGCCGAACTCGAAGAAGATCCACATCGACATCGATCCGTCGTCGATCAACAAGAACGTCCACACCGAGGTGCCGATCATCGGCGATGTCGGCCGGGTGCTGGAGGATATGGTGCGGCTGTGGCGGGCGAGCGCCAAGGCCGACAAGAAGGCGCTCTACCCCTGGTGGGAGCAGATCGCCAAATGGCGTGCGCGCGACTCGCTCGCCTACAAGATGAACAACGACGTGATCATGCCGCAATACGCCATCGAGCGGCTCTACGAACTGACCAAGGGCATGGACACCTACATCACCACCGAGGTCGGCCAGCACCAGATGTGGGCGGCGCAGCACTATCGTTTCGAGAAGCCGAACCGCTGGATGACGTCGGGCGGGCTGGGCACGATGGGTTATGGCCTGCCGGCAGCACTCGGCGTGCAGATCGCGCATCCCGACGCTTTGGTCATCGACATTGCCGGCGACGCCTCGGTGCAGATGACGATGCAGGAGATGAGCGCGGCGGTGCAGCACAATGCGCCGATCAAGATCTTCATCCTCAACAACCAGTATATGGGCATGGTGCGGCAGTGGCAGCAGTTGCTGCACGGCAACCGGCTGTCGCATTCCTATACCGAGGCGATGCCGGACTTCGTCAAGCTGGCCGAGGCCTATGGCGGCCACGGCATTCGCTGCGAAAAGCCGGACGAGCTGGACGACGCGATCAAGGAGATGATCTCGGTCAGGAAGCCGGTGCTGTTCGATTGCCGCGTGGCGACGCTCGCCAACTGCTTCCCGATGATCCCGTCGGGCAAGGCGCATAACGAGATGCTGTTGCCCGACGAGGCGACCGACGAGGCGGTGGCCAATGCCATCGACGCCAAGGGCAGGGAACTGGTGTAGCCGGCAGAACCAAGGCAGGGCTGTCGCGAGAAAGCCCTGCGCAAACAAAGAATTAGCTCAAGAGCTTGAAATCGAGATTCATGTCATGAACGCACAGCTACAACCGACCGGTTCGGCCTATTTTATCGCCAAGGAAACGGAAAAGCCGGAAAACCACACGCTTTCCGTGC
>NZ_RZRR01000531.1:0-3936 GCF_003998555.1 Mesorhizobium sp. M7A.F.Ca.CA.002.09.1.1
GATGTATTAGAGGCGGCCGATGCCTTCGGTTCGTCCAATTGGCAAAAGCTGCGAGACGTCCAGATTCCCCTGGCGCTGCCGACCATCATGGCTGGCGTCAATCAGACCATCATGATGGCACTAGCCATGGTCGTCATTGCCTCGATGATCGGGGTGCAGGGTTTGGGTCAACCGGTCCTCAAAGCGATCAACAATCAGTATTTCACGCTGGGTTTGTTCAATGGACTAGCCATTGTTGGTATCGCCATCATTTTTGACCGTATCAGCCAAGCTTATGGCAAGCGGCTGCAGCGACACCTGGAGTTGATGCATGCCTGATCGTGAAGAAAAACAAGTCGGAATCGTTATCTCACATCTGTTCAAGATCTTCGGAGCCAATGCCAACAACCACCTGAATGCATTGGCGAGAGGGATGACGAAAGATGAGTTGAACGAACGCCACGGGCTTGTCCTTGGACTGAACGACGTTAGCATCAATATGGCTGCTGGTCAGGTCCACGTCATAATGGGCCTTTCGGGATCCGGGAAATCCACCTTGATACGGCACATCAACCGGCTGGTTGAGCCGACGGCTGGCCAGATCATCGTTGGCGGCCAGGACGTTCTCAAATTGGATGAGCATGCTTTGCGGGCCTTTCGTCGCAACACCACGGCGATGGTGTTTCAAAAATTTGCTTTGCTTCCGCATCGCAACGTTCTGGAGAACACCCTGTACGGCCTGGAGATCCAAGGCGGCGATCGCTATAGGCATCGTGAAAAGGCGATGCGCTGGATTTCACGCGTTGGGTTGAACGGATTTGAAGACCGGTATCCGAACCAGCTTTCGGGCGGCATGCAGCAACGTGTCGGGTTGGCTCGGGCTTTGGCAAGCGACTCGCCAATCCTGCTGATGGACGAGGCGTTTTCTGCCCTCGATCCCCTCATTCGGTCAGACATGCAGGAGATGCTGCGGAATATTCAGCAGGAGGTGAAAAAAACGATCGTGTTCATCACGCACGATCTTGATGAGGCGTTGAGACTGGGAGACCAGATTGCCATCCTTCGCAACGGCGAGGTGGTTCAACAAGGTTCGAGCCAGGACATCGTTCTTCGGCCGGCAGATGACTACGTGGCCTCGTTTGTAAAGGACGTCAACAGAGGACGTATAATACGAGTTGACGCGATTATGACGCCGTCAAATCCGGCGAGCGCTTTGCCGAAATCTCTTCTCTCAGCTGACACCACCCTGAATGCGGCTGCAAAGCTGATGTGCCAGCATGGCGGGCACGAGAGCGTCGTCGTCGACGGACACGGCAAACCGTTGGGTCGAGTGACAAAGGACCAGATCATGGCGGCCATGATTGGATACGGCGGACTGTGGGGTAGCGAAAACGGTGGGGGCACCATTTCATTTCGACCGGTGTTGTACTCTGCCAATCAGCCGGCGAATCCAGGGAACCGCGCAGAACGATAGGCTATGTCGCTCGGGATCGTTCCGCCTTGGCACGATTTCCGCAATCATCATCATAGAGGTTATCAAGAGGCACCGATGCTGAAGCTAGATCAGTCGTTTCGTTTTGAAGGCCAGGACGTTGCGTGGGGCCGGATCGGGGAGGGCGCTCCCTTGGTGATGCTTCATGGAACGCCGTTTTCGTCACAAGTATGGCGCCGCATAGCGCCTCTCATAGCTTCACGCCGGACGGTCTATTTCTTCGATCTCCTCGGATATGGTCAATCCGCAAAGGCGGATGGTCAGGATGTGTCGCTAGGCGTGCAGAACAAACTTTTTGCCTCACTGTTGAAGGAGTGGGGCGTGAAGGAGCCTGACGTCCTTTGTCATGATTTTGGCGGCTCGACTGCACTTCGCACCCACTATCTTAACGATGTGCGGTATCGTAGCCTGTTGTTGGTCGACCCTGTGGCGGTCGCCCCTTGGGGCTCCGCCTTGGTGCAGCATGCGCGAAAGCATGAAGCCGCGTTTGCCGGCGCCCCCGATTACATTCACGAATCGATCTTGCGAGCGTACCTGCAAGGCGCGGCGTTCCAGACCCTTCGCAGCGAAGCTCTGGACCTCTATATGCAGCCTTGGCTTGGGCCCGTAGGCAAGCCGGCCTTCTATCGACAGATCGCCCAAATGGATCAAAAATTCACCGACGAAGTCGAAAAGCTTTATAGGCCGATGAATTTTCCCGTTCGAATTCTATGGGGTCGTGAAGACGAGTGGATCCCAATCGCGCAAGGACAGAAATTGTCCGAGAAGCTCACCAACGGGGTGATGACGGCCGTGCCTCAAGCAGGTCATCTCGTCCAGGAAGATGCGCCTGAAATGATCGTCGCGGCACTTTTCGATACGCTGCAGTAGTTCTCCGACCTAACCGGTGATGACGAGAGATGGCCAGAAAGTTTGCGTTTCTGCTGACGCGCCATTTTACGCTTTCGCCGTTTGCGCTTTTCGTCGACACGCTGCGGCTTGCGGGCGACGAGGATGATCGGAGTCGAAGAGTAGAGTTCGACTGGCAAGTGGTTGGCGAGCGTGGTTTGCCTATCCGCGCAAGTTGCGGCATCGAAGTGATGCCGACGAGAGAACTCCAGCACCCGGAGGAATACGACGATATCGTTGTCGTTGGCGGGCTTCTGAACACGGGCGATACTCTTGGAAGCCAGAAGGAAGCCTTCCTGCTAAAGGCCGCATCGCGCGGAGTTCGATTGACGGCGCTCTGCACAGCCAGTTTCGTACTCGCTCGATATGGATTGCTGGACGGCTACAACGTGTCCGTGAGCTGGCTCCACGTCAAAGATTTCCGTACCATGTTCCCGCAAGTCTTGGCACATGCGGATAGCCTGTTCTCCGTCGACAGAAGCCGCGCAACCTGCGCTGGCGGTGTCGGAGCGGCCGACCTGGCTGGTCATTTTGTGGCAGAGTCCATTGGTAAGAAAGCTAGCGAGAAAGCTGCCAAGATCCTTATTCTTGATCGGGTCAGGACGACCCGCGACGTCCAGCCCGTGGGAGATCTTTTCCCAAACGCCGAAAGTAGACAACTGAGGCGTGCCCTCCTTCTCATGGAGAGCAACGTCCAAGAAACGTTGGCTGTCAGCGACATTGCAAGATCGCTCAGCGTTTCGAGACGACAGCTTGAACGGTTGTTTTTTGCTGAAATCGGTAGGAGCCCACTGTCGGCATATCTCGCGATACGCGTGCACTACGCAAAGACGCTCCTCGAGGTTAGCGACCTAAACATGGGCGAGATTGGATTCCGCTGTGGCTTCAGCAATGCGGGACACTTCAGCCGCGCCTTCAAGCGCCAAACTGGCCTTACTCCCACCGACTTCAAGCAGTCCCGAGGCACGTCAGCCGTCCCATCTAGGTCGTGAGATGTTGGGGTTGCGGCCCCAAACGAATGGACGGCTGTGAACAAGTAAATGGTGCCGCTTGCGTGACTCGAACACGCGACCCCCGCATTACGAATGCGGTGCTCTACCAACTGAGCTAAAGCGGCCCGGGAAGCCAACGCCTCCAAGATGCGGCGGTGATAGACGCAACCGGGCGCGAATTCAAGATGCGACTTGGCAATTCCTGCGGCGGCGTCATGGCACCCTCGAAAGCCGGCCGCCGCCTTGTCCGCCAATCAATCGCCAAGGGATGCGGCGCACGGTACGTGCGCTCTCCGCGCGTGAAAATCGGTGAAACATGCTGATTTTGTTGCCGGAACAGCGCCGGAATGGACTTTGCATACCTCTGCGAGGCAGAATGCGCCGCTCGCCCGTTGATTGATTGGTCGCCTGCGGCTAACGATCACGGCAAGGTAGGCAAAGACAGAGGGACCCGCTTGGACGCGATCGAAAAAGCGATCCGGAACGCCTTGGAGAAAGGCAATGCCGAGGACCGCGCGTTCCGCGAGAGGGTCTATCGCTCGGCTTTTGCCGCGCTTGATCGCGCGCTCCAGGCCAATCCCGGTG
>NZ_RZRR01000532.1:0-3933 GCF_003998555.1 Mesorhizobium sp. M7A.F.Ca.CA.002.09.1.1
CATCTCGACGTCGCGGGCACTCGCCGCGCACGGATCGTCGCCGGCCTCGACACGGCCAGACAGCGCCGCACCGCTCAGCACCGCCTGCGGTAGCTCGCTGGAGCCATGCCGGCCCAGGAACTCCGATCGGTCTGTCGTCACCGAATGGACGCCGCCGTCGGCCGCCAGGAACGCAACCCGCTCGCCGAAATCCAGCCCGTAGGGGTTTTGTGCGAGCAGCGCCCCACTGGCGGCATCCCGCGACGGGACGATGGTTGCCGCAGTGCGCGACCGATGCCCGCCGAGCACCCATTCGGCATAGGCATAGACACGCAGCCGCGCCGGCACCGAGCCGGAATTCTGGATGCGCAGCCGCGAGATTTTCAGGGAATCGACCGGATCGACGACATGGGTAAGGTCCATCGACAACGGTCCGCGCTTCGAGCGGAAGGTCGAGAAACCCTGGCCGTGCCAGGCCTCGTAGGTCATCGAGGGATCGCGCACCATGGCGGCGAGCGGCGAGAATGCCTTGCCGCTGGCCTGATCGTAGATATAGAGGCCCTCGCCCGGGCGGTTCGAGACCGGATCATTCGACCACGGCGTCAATTGGTAGTCGCGGCTGTTTCGGCTCCAGGTGAAGGCTGCGCCCTCGGCGGAGGTGTGGAACCCGAACGAGGCGTTGGAGACGACGTTGATCCACGGCTGCGGCGTCGTGCGCCGCCCGGCCAGGCGCACGACATAGTGCCGTCCGTCGCCGTCGAAACCGCCAAAGCCGTTCCATTGGCTGAGTCCGCTGCCATCGGCGCTGACATTGGCCACCGCCTGCGAGGCAGGAGTATGCGTCGTGGGTGTCGGCGACGGCAATTCACGCGGAATCGGCAACGTTGCCAGAGCATCCCGCGCCTGCAGGGCCGCCGCCTCGGCGCGCTCGATCTGGTCGAAGATGGTGCCGTTGCGCGTGTGCAGGACGACGCGGGCGACGGCGAGCAGCGTCTTGTAGGTGGTCTCGTCCATAAGATCGCGGCGCACCGCGAAAATGTGCTGGCGCGGCCCGAGCTCCTTGCCGCGCAGACGGCTGTTTTCGCACAGCGTCTCGACCGCCCGCTGCAGGTCCTGGACATAGGAGGACGCCTGCTCGTTGACGACGACGAAGTCGATCATCATGCCGCGGGTGCGCATATATTCCTGGAACCGCAGCGCCTGGGCGACGATTTCGAGATCGGCGACATCGCCGATCCTGACCAGGAAGATCGGGAAATCGCCGGAAATGCTTGTCGGCCACAGGCTCGACTGCTTGCCCAGCCCCGAGGCGATGGATTCGGCGGGAAGACGCAGGAACGGATCCGGATAGATCAGATAGCGCGCCAGCTTCTGCACATTGGCGGCATCGGTCAGGCTGAGGCCCATATGGCGGGTCTGCACCTGGCTGCGGGTCCAGGCAAGCATGGCCTGGCGGGCAAAGCTCTCCGGATGGTCGAGGCGGGCGATGGCTTCGTCCAGTTCGGCACGGCCGGCGCCGACAACCGTCCAGAAGGTCAGCGATATCTTCTTGTTGGCCGGCACGCGCACCTGGCGGCGCAGCGAGGCGACGGGATCGAGCGTAAAGCCTGAGTGGCCGCCCAGCCTGGCGCCCGGGTCGAAAGCGGCTGCGTCGACGATGGTGCGGCCACGGCCGATGAAGGCGCGCCTGTCGGTCTCGGCCTCGGCGTCGCGCGCCGATCCGGACGGATCGGTGACGAAATGCACCATGGCGATATCGGGCTCGCTGGTCTCGCGCTTGCGCCGCGTGGCGAAGATCGCCGCGTTGTTCGCAGAGATTTCGGTTTCCACGAACATCTTCGAGAAGGCCGGATGCGCGTTGTCGGACGCCTCCAGGCCGAGCACCAGCTCGGCAAAGGAGGTCACTTCGATGTGACGGTCGGACGGACCGTCATTGTAGAGCGTGACCCGACGGCCCTCGCCATTGCCTTCCGAGATGACGATGCATTCGACCTCGGAGCGCAAGGTGCCCACCGATTTGACGAAGCTCGCCTTGTCGTCGGAGAACAAGGTCTGCGCCTTTTCCTCGGCGGCTCGCTTCGGTTCGGCTGTAGCCGACCACCAGTCGCCGGTGCCGGCGTCACGCAGGAAGATGTAGGAGCCGAGCCGGTCCTCGGTCGGATCCGGCTGCCAGCGGGTGACGGAGAGATCGCCCCAGCGGCTGTAGCCCGAGCCGGTCGCGCTGACCATCACCGAATAGCGGCCGTTCGACATGACGTTGGTCGACCGCAGCGACTGCAGCGGATTGAGCACGATGCGGGTGTCGGGGCTGTCGACTTCGGTCTCGTCCTTGGAGCGTTCGTCGGCCTCGGTCCTGACGGTCGCTGTCGGGATGTCGCGCGGCGCCCTCTCCTGCAGCAAGAGTTCGGCCGATTCGATGACCGGATCGCTGTGGAAGCGGTCGCGCATGCGACCTTCGAAGATGGCGTCGGCAACCGCCGCGATCGACATGCCCGAATGGTGGGCCATATAATTCTGGACGACGACATGGTCCGTGCCTTCCGGCACGCGCTGTGGCGTGAAGTCGACGGCATCGTAGTAGCCGTGGCGGCCGAGCGCCCCGATCTCCCGCAATCGGGCGAGATTCAGCACGGCTTCACGCGGATTGAACTGGGCCGCCAGTATGGTGGCGTAAGGCGCGATCACCGTGTTCTGGCCAAGACCGCGCTTCAGCCCGAGGCCTGGAACGCCGAAATTGGTATATTGATAGGTCAGTTCGCGGTCGCGGGCATTGTAGGCGGCCTCCGAAATGCCCCACGGCACGTTCTTCTGGCGGCCATACTGGATCTGGCGCTTGATGATCAGCTTGCTGGTCTGGTTGAGGATCGAGCCCTGCGGCTCCTTCATGACCAGCGGCGGCATCAGATATTCGAACATCGAGCCGGACCAGGACATCAGCGCGCCCTGGAAACCGATTTCGACGATCGGCCGGCCAAGCCTGAACCAGTGCTCGGTCGGCAGATCGCCCTTGGCGATGGCGAACAGGCTGGTCAGCCGTGCTTCGGAAGCCAGAAGGTCGTAGCAGCTTTCGTCGAGCTGGTGTTCCTCGACCCGGTAGCCGATCGACAGCAGCTTGCGCTCCGGCCGCATCAGGAAGGAGAAATCCATCTCGAAGGCATAGCGGCGGGTGCGCTCGCGTAAGGTGAGCAGCTTGGCACGCAGCGCCTCGACGGCATTGTCGTCGCTGTGCGCGTCATGGACGTGCGCTTCGCAGGTGGCTTCCAGCCTTGCCGCCCAGTCGACGATGACGTCGCTTTGGGGCGACACCGCCTCGGTATGGATGGCGGTGGCCAATTTGCGGATCTCGCCGGCCAGCACGGCCAGGTTGATGGTGCGGATCGACGCCATTTCGGGCTGCGCCTTGATGGTGTCGACAGCGCGCCGCATGCCGTCGAGACGGTCGGCGAGGCGCTGGCGCAGCGGGCGCAACTGACGGCGGTCGTCGGGCAGATCATCGAGGCTTTCGCTGAGGATGGTGACCGTGTCGAGAATGCCTTCGAAATCGCCCTGGAGGTGCACGGAGGGCGCCTCGGCCCATTCGGCGCAGGCCGCCGCCACCGCCACCAGATGGCCGGCGAGATTGCCGCTGTCGACAGCCGAGATGTAGAGCGGATAGAGCGGCTTCAGTGTCGTGGTGTCGTACCAGTTGAAGAGGTGACCGCGCTCACGCGGCATGCCCTCGATCGTGGCCATGGTGGCGTCGATGCGGGTGATGGCGTCGGACAGGCTGATCCATCCGAAGTCGCGGGCGGAAACGACGGACAGCAGGTAGACGCCGATATTGGTCGGCGAAGTACGAGGCGCCACCACCGGTGCCGGGCTTTCCTGGAAATTGTCGGGCGGCAGATGGTGATGCTCTGCCGTCACGAAGCTTTCGAAATAATGCCATGTGCGCCGCGCCACCGTGCGCAACGT
>NZ_RZRR01000533.1:0-3929 GCF_003998555.1 Mesorhizobium sp. M7A.F.Ca.CA.002.09.1.1
GTAGATGCCTTCGGCGCGGTCGATCAGCGGCCGGCGCAGGCTGGACAGATAGAACAGATGCGAGTCTCGCCGGGCTTCGGTTTCTTGAACGGCGGATTGGACTTTCGACATGTCAGGGCTTTCCGAGGTAACGATCGAGGACATTTTTCGTGACGCGTTCGACCATCGGGTCCTGTCTTAGCAGGCCGGCGACCCATTCGCAGCTTCCGGCATGGAACACCTCGCCCTTGCCGCGCGGGAAATTGACGATCATGCCGTTGCCGCGTTTGACCTTTTCCAGATTGGCGTCGCTCGCCTCGCCAAACAACGTTTCGGCGGTGAAGCGGCCGTCTTCGTCGGTGAGGAACTGGTCCTCGATCGGGATATCGGCGCTTTCCTCGACCTGGGATGCCATGCCGACGGCGAGAACCTGCAGGCCATCTGGCGCGCCGCTGGTCGCAGTCGGGTAGGGCAGGCCGCCGCGTATCTCGAAGTCGAGCCCGTCGACCTCATAGCCATAGACATGGCTGTCGGCGCCCAGCAGGTCGCCATAGTAGATGCCGGTGCCGGCGAAGGCCCAATGCTCGGGCCGGTAGACCGGGAAACCACGCACGCCGCGCGGTGCACAGCCGCCCCAGCCGGCATAGACACCGCGCGTCGCGTTGAGCCCGAAGGTCGCCGAACCCGGCCGGCCGATTTCCGGCGCCTCCCAGGAATTGGTGGCACGGGTGACGTCGCCGTCTGGGAGATAGGCCGGATCTTCGGCACGCGAGCGATATTTGTAGCAGACCTGCCGGCGGCCCTCGTCTTCGAACCGCGTCTGCCACATGAAATTGCCGGCAAAGCGCGCCGCATGGCCGCCGCGGGTCACATAGGCGTCGACGGCATCGCGCATTTCCCAGGTCCAGTATTCGTCATGGCCGACGAACACGGCGCAGTCATAGCCGTCGAGAATTTCCGGCGAAAAATGCAGATCATGCTGGCTGGCGAGATCGACTTGATAGCCGGCCCGCTCGGCGAAGCGGAAAAAATGGCTGTCGTAGCTGGCCCAGCCGGACGAAGCGTATTTCTTCGAATGGCCGGTGGCGAGCGCCCACTCCATGTGCGGATAGCGCGGCACGGTCTTCGGCGGCACAGCGACCTCCAGCGGCACACGCGGCGCATCCTTGGGCAGCACGACGAAGCCACGGCACCAGGGGCGCTGCGTCGAGACGATGGGCGAATACTGGTTGCGATCCGGCCCGGTGATGCCCTGATAGTGGTTGGAGCCGCCCCAGGTGTTGTAGGCCAGCCATGTGCCTGTCGCCGCCACCTGGAGCACGCGGCCAGGTTTGCGGCCCGGCTGCGGGCAGACGATGAAAATATGGTGGCATTGGATCGGCTTGCCGTCGAGCCCGTCGGCGGTCAGCGTGACCCGATAGGCGCCGGACGGCCAGCCCGCTCCGACGCGAAATTCGAAGGATGGGTCCCAACCGCAGCCTTCAGCCGAACACTGGTCGGGTGTGTCCTGCCAGCGTGCCGCGATGCCCGATTTCTCGAATACTTTGTTTTCGCTGCCGCCATCTCGGGTGATTGTGATGCCGAACGTCGCAGCTGTCGAACTGACATGCAAAGCCACCGTTTCGCCGGCGCGATAGGAAAACCGGTCGCTGTAGCACCAGATCTCGCCGCGCTCGCCATCCATGCCTGGCCACTCGTAATAGTGGCCGCGCACCGCGTGGCGGCGCTGCTCCGGCGTCAGTCCGAAATCGGGGAATTCCGTGTTTGGGCTGGTCATGGTCATACTCAGGCGGAAAGATATTTCTTGAGGAAGCTGCGCGTGCGGTCCTTCTGCGGCGCGCGGAACATGTCGCCGGGCGGGCCTTCCTCGACGATCACGCCGTCATCCATGAACAGCACCCTGTCGGCCACTTCGCCGGCAAAGCGCATCTCATGCGTTACGATGAGCATGGTCATGTGTTCGGCGGCAAGCTGTTTCATCACCGCGTTGACCTCGTCGACCAGTTCCGGATCGAGCGCCGAGGTGGCTTCGTCGAACAGCATCACCTTGGGCTGCATCGCCAGTGCACGGGCAATGGCCACACGCTGCTTCTGGCCGCCCGAAAGCCGCGAGGGGTAGGCGTCGATCTTGTCGGCGAGCCCGACCTTGGACAAGAGGCTATGCGCCAGCGCATGCGCGTCACTTTTGGTCATGCCTTTTAGGATGATCGGTCCCATGGAAATGTTCTCGATCACGGTCAGATGCGGGAACAGATTGAAGTGCTGAAACACCATGCCCATCTGCTGGCGCACCTTGTTGATGTGCCGCTCGAAGGCATGGCCGTGCAGCTTCTGGTTGACCTGCACGCCGTCGAGCCAGACTTCACCGGAGTCCAGGGATTCCAAATGGTTGATGGAGCGCAGCAGCGTGCTCTTGCCGGAGCCACTCGGGCCGATGATGGCGACGATCTGCCCGCGATCGACCGACAGGCCTATGCCTTTGAGAACCTCGACGGCGCCAAACGATTTGCGCGCGCCGCGAACCTCGACCATTGGCCGCTGCGTGCTCATCGGGAAACCTCCACATGTCTTTCAAACCGACGCAAAGCCGCCTCGAGCACAAGATTGAGAATGTAATAAAGCGCCGCTGCGGTGATGTAGAACTCGAACGGTCGGAACGTTTCGCTGATCGCCAGCTGGGCCGAATGGACCAACTCGGCGATGCCGATGACCGAGACGATCGAGGATTCCTTCAACAGCGCGATCAGATTACCGCCGATCGGTGGTGCCGTGTTGCGGATGGCTTGCGGTATCACGACATGGCGCAGCGTCTGCCACTTGCCGAAGCCGATGCTGCGCGCACCCTCCGTCTGGCCGACATCGACGGCCACGATGCCGGCGCGGATGATGTCGGCATTGTAGACGGCAAAGTGCAGGCCGAGCCCAACAATGCCGGCGGCAAGGGCAGGAATGTCGATGCCGATCTGCACCAGGCCGAAATAGATCAGGAACAGCTGCAACAGCAGCGGCGTGCCCATGAACACCCACATGAGCGCGCGCACGGGATAGGCAACGATCTTAGGGGCGTAGAGCACGATGACCGCGAACAGGATGCCGCCGACGAAGCTGAGTGCGCCCGCCGAGACCGTCAGCACCGCCGTCCACCAGGCACCAATCAACAGAAGGTCCCAGTAGGGCGCGACGACGGTGAAATCCAAACCTTGCATCGTGCTCTCCGGTCAGACGATGGCGAAGCGTTTGTCGAGCAGGTCGACGATCCGCGCAACCGCGTAGACCATGATCATGTAGAGCAGGGCTGCAACGCCGAATATCTCGAACGGCTTGTAGGTGGAGCCGATGAAGCGCTGGGCGGTGTAGGTCAGTTCGACGACTGAAATGGTCGACACAAGTGCTGATCCCTTCAACAAAGCAACCGTATTGACCCCGAGCGGCCGGATCATCAGCCGTGCGGCCTGCGGCAGCACGACCTTGCGCAAGGTCTGGAAACGGCTGAAGCCTGTTGTGCGGGCGGCCTCCGTCTGGCCCCTGTCGACCGCGACCAGCGCACCACGGATCGATTCCGCCATATAGGCGCCGATGTTGAGACCGAGGCCGATAACGCCGGCGGCGAACGGCTCCAGATTGATGCCGATCTGCGGGCCGCCGAAATAGAGCACGAAGAGCTGGATCAGGCACGGCGTGCCGCGAAACAGGCTGACATAGAGCGTGCCGATGGTCCGCAGGATTGCCGATTTCGACATCTTGGCGGCCGCGGCCAATGAAGCAGCCGCGAGGCCCAGGACCAGGGCCAACACCGTGATCTCGATCGTCACCAAGGCGGCCTCCACGAAGAACGGGAAGACGCGCTGCATCAAGGAGAAATCCATGAAAGGGTCCAGCAGGAGTAACGCTCGGCTTCAGGCGGCTTTGCTCGCCTGAAGCCAGGAGAGATCAGCGGCTGTCGCTGCGGA
>NZ_RZRR01000534.1:0-3929 GCF_003998555.1 Mesorhizobium sp. M7A.F.Ca.CA.002.09.1.1
ATCCTGGGTTATGCGAAATGAAGCGTGGGCGCCTGCCGCTGACGGCATTGAGGAGCTTCGAGGCGGCGGGCCGGCATCTGAGCTTCAGCCGGGCCGCCGAGGAGCTTTTCGTCTCGCAGGCGGCGATCAGCCGGCAGATCCGCGAGCTCGAAATCTTCCTGCATCGACCCTTGTTCGAACGTCACCATCGACGAGTCGAACTGACCGACACCGGCCGGCGTCTGCTGGATCAGCTTGTCAGAAGTTTCGACGCCATCGATACCTTGCTTGGCGATCTGGTGGCGACACCGGCACAGTCCGTGGTCCGCGTCAGTGTCGAGCCGTCGCTTGCCTCCGTGTGGCTGGTTCCCCGGCTCAACCGGTTTCGCCAATTGCGGCCCGACATCGACGTCTCCCTCGAAGTCGATCCAAGGCTGATCGAGTTCCGCAGCGATCAGCCGGAGCTTGCCTTGCGCTTCAGCGCGCATGCCGACTCGTGGCCGCGCAGCCAGGCCGAGCGGCTTGCCTCGACGGTCGATTCGCCGGTCCTGTCGCCGGCGCTGCTTGCTTCTGGCCCTGCCCTCAGGAAGCCAATCGATCTTGGCCGCTACACGCTTTTGCACGAGGAGAACCGCCAGGGCTGGGCGCGCTGGTTCGAAGCGGCCGGCGTGCCCGCCGACGCCGTGCCCGCGCGCGGGCCGATGCTGGCGGATGCGTCGCTTTCAAAGCAGGCCGCCTTGCTCGGACATGGCGTGGCATTGGGCGATCTGTTGCAGATCGGCGGGGAAATCGCATCCGGCGCGCTGGTCAAGCCGTTCGACATCGACGTCGCATCCGGCGCCTATTGGCTGGTGGCCAGAAACCTGCACGACCTCTCGGAGCCGGTCGCCGCGTTCGCCGACTGGCTCAGAAGCGAATTTGCCGAAAGCAGGCGGGCGCTGGAAGCGCAGGTTTAAACCCTTCTGGCCCGGTTCCTGTCCAGCCAAATGCCAAGCAGTGGCAGCAAAGATTTGGGCGCCTGCGCGAAGCCTGCGCACCGTGGACGGCCAAATCCCAAGGTCAGGCCGCTTCTTCGGCGCGCTTCTTCTCGATCTGGCCGATCGCGTCGACCACGGCATCGAAAGTCAGCATGGTCGAAGCGTGCCGCGCCTTGTAGTCGCGCACCGGCTCCAAATATCTGAGATCCGCAAAGCGGCCGTCCGGCGGGGCGCCATTTTCCTTGAGCATCTTCAGCATGGAGTCGCGCACCGCGCGCAATTCCTCGGCACTCGCGCCGACGACATGCTGCGCCATGATCGATGACGACGCCTGGCCGAGCGCGCAGGCCTTCACGTCATGGGCAAAGTCCGTGACGACGCCGTCCTGCATCTTGAGGTCGACGGTGACGGTCGAACCGCATAGCTTGGAGTGCGCCTTGGCGGTCGCGTCAGGATGATCGAGACGGCCGATGCGGGCGATGTTTCCGGCAAAACCGAGAATTTTCGCGTTGTAGACGTCGTTTATCATAATTTTCCAATCCGTCGCCGCCAAGCGAACAGCGATTGCCGCTGTCGTGTCTTCCTTTCGCTCGCTATGACCTTATATAATGCTGGCAGTCCGGTATCGACAAGAACGACGAAAGCCAATGTCCTTGCCGGGAAGTTCACGCCGCTTACGGGGCTGGAAACGGGGCGAGTTTCCGACACCGAAAGGTCGTGGTCCGTTCAACTCGTTCCTCCGCCGAGAGGGACTACGGGAGACGCCTTTATGGATGCCGTCATCAAGAAGCTCATGCCACAGTCAGCCTATATGGAAAAGCCGGTCACCGACCGGCCAAGCGAAGCCGAAGTCGAAGCCGCCGTGCGCACACTTTTGCGCTGGACCGGCGACAATCCGGACCGCGAAGGGTTGGTCGACACGCCGAAGCGGGTGGCAAAGGCCTTTCGCGAAATGTTCGGTGGTTACGACATGTGCCCGGCCGACGAGCTCGGCCGCACCTTCGAGGAGGTCGCCGGCTACGATGACCTGGTCATCGTCAAGGACATAACATTCCATTCGCATTGCGAGCACCACATGGTGCCGATCATCGGCAAGGCGCATGTCGGGTATCTTCCGGACGGCAAGGTCGTCGGCCTGTCCAAGATCGCGCGTGTCGTCGATATCTTCGCCCACCGCCTGCAAACCCAGGAGGCGCTGACGGCGCAGATCGCCGGCGTCATCCAGGACGTGCTCAATCCGCGCGGCGTCGCCGTCATGATCGAGGCCGAGCACATGTGCATGGCCATGCGCGGCATCCGCAAGCAGGGATCAACCACGCTGACCTCGACCTTCACCGGCGTTTTCAAGGACACGCCCGAAGAGCAGGTCCGTTTCGTCACCATGGTGCGCGGCGGCGGGGTCTGATCGGCCCTCGCCGGCCATCAAAATAAGGACCGGCGATGTCGGCACTGGAATTTCCAAAAGCTCCGTCGGACAAGAAGGCTCTCGAGGAAGGCGCGGTGTTTTCGCCGCGCTTCGATGCAGCCGGGCTGGTCACGGTCGTCGTGACAGACGCCGCGGACGGCATGCTGTTGATGGTTGCGCATATGAACGCGCAAGCACTGGCGCTGACGCTTGAGACCGGCATCGCCCACTACTGGTCGCGCTCGCGCAGCGCGCTTTGGAAAAAGGGCGAAACATCAGGCAATTTTCAGCATGTCGTCGAGATGCTCACGGATTGTGACCAGGATGCCATATGGTTGCGCGTCAAAGTGTTGGGCCACGACGCAACCTGTCACACTGGCCGGCGTTCATGCTTTTATCGGACGGTGGGGCTGGTCGACGGCAAAGGGACGCTTGCCATCGACGGCAGCAAGCCGCTGTTCGATGCGGAAAACACGTATCGGAAACCAACAGCTTGAACCTTCTGCCTGACACCGACGACACAGATTCATCATTTCGATACGCCCCGCTCGTATAGTAGCCGTGGGACAAGGGAGATTATGATGCTCGAGTGGGCGTCATTGCGTAACAGACCAGATGTCAGGGAGGCCAACGGCCTGTCCTCGTCAGGCGGCGCGTCCGAAACGAACTCCCAAAAGAAAACAGGCATTTCGCTCGCCTTGGGTGGCGGGTGCGCCCGCGGCTGGGCGCATATCGGCGTGCTGCGCGCGCTGGATGAAGCCGGCATCGAAGTATCGATGATCGCCGGCACCTCGATCGGCGCGCTGGTCGGCGGCTGCTATCTCGCCGGCAAACTGGACGAGCTCGAAGAATTCGCCCGCAGCCTGACCAAGCGCCGCATTTTCGGCCTGCTCGATCTCAATTTACGCGGCAGCGGCCTGTTCGGCGGCATGAAACTCGATGCAAGGCTGCGCGAGCACATGGCCGGCATTCGTTTCGAGGACCTTGCCAAGCCGTTCGTCGCGGTCACTTCCGAAATCCGCACGGGCCACGAAATCTGGCTGTCGAGCGGCTCATTGATCACCGCCATGCGCGCCTCTTATGCGCTTCCCGGCGTGTTCGAGCCGGTGAATTGCAACGGCCGCGTGCTGGTCGACGGCGCTCTGGTCAACCCCGTACCGGTTTCGGTCTGCCGCGCCTACGAGCAGCCGCTCGTCGTGGCGGTCAACCTTCACTATGACCTGTTCGGCCGTGCCGCCGTCATCAAGCACAGCGCTGGCGAACTGGTCGTCGAAAAGGACGCGCCGAGGGCCGGACATGGCGATCCCGAACACCAGTCGCATCAGACCCGGCTCGGCATCACCGGCGTCATGGTCGAGGCCTTCAACATCATCCAGGACCGCATTTCGCGCGCAAGACTTGCCGGCGATCCGCCAGACATGTCGCTACAGCCGAAGCTCAGCCATATCGGCCTGACCGAGTTCCACCGCGCCGACGAGGCGATCAATCTCGGCTATCAGGCGACGATGGCGCAGATCGGCGAACTGACCCGGCTGCAGACAGTTCTCGCCTGATCAACACCTACGCAC
>NZ_RZRR01000535.1:0-3923 GCF_003998555.1 Mesorhizobium sp. M7A.F.Ca.CA.002.09.1.1
GGATGAGATAATGCGTCGGCGTCTCCTTGTTGCCGGCAAGCAACTGATAGCTCTGCCCGGCATCGGTCGAGACATTGCCGGGGTTCTTGCCGTTCTTGATCGCTTGCGTCGCCGGACAGGCGGCGTCGGCGACGAAGCTGCCGCTCATCTTCACGTCGGCATGCGCGGCCCCGGCCAGCGACGCCGCCAACATGGCCAATCCGAAAACGACACCGATGCGCATGGAGAATCCCCGGCTGAAGAAGTGGGCGACAGACTGAAGCTGTCTCCATGTCAGAATTGCGATATTTTGCTGACCGAACGCAAGAAACATCGTCGCGAAAAGCGGGTTTGCCGGATTGACGCATAATGTGGGCCGGCGCAAACAAAGCCAACGACGACAAAAGCAAGGGCGGGACCAGGCGGCATGTCATTCAGCCAGCAGCGCGTGGTTGCCTCGCCGACCGGTGCCGAGCTCAATCTTTTCGTCAGGCAGGCCGATGGCCGGGCACGCGCCGTCGTCCAGATCAATCACGGGCTAGCCGAGCACGCAGCGCGCTATGCCCGCTTTGCCGATTTTCTTGGCTCGCGCGGTTTCGACGTCTATGTCCACGATCATCGCGGCCACGGCGCGACCAAGGCGTCCGACGCTCCGCTCGGCAGGTTCGCCGACAGGGACGGTGCCGCCAAGGTGATCGCCGACGTCGACGTCATCCATGATCTCATCGCCCGCGAACGGCCAAACAGACCGGTCATCCTGTTTGGCCATTCGATGGGTGCGTCGGTGGCGCTGAACTACCTGTTGCGCCACTCGCCACGCGTTCACGCGGCAGCAATCTGGAACGGCAATTTCTCCCAAGGCCCGCTTGGGCAGCTTGCGCTCGGCATCCTTGCCTGGGAACGGATGCGGCTCGGCTCCGACGTGCCATCGCGCCTGCTGCCGAAACTCACCTTCCAGGCCTGGGGCAAGGCGGTGCCCAATCACCGCACGCTGTTCGACTGGCTGTCGCGCGACGAAGCGGAAGTGGCGAAATACATTGCCGATCCCTTGTGCGGCTGGGACGCTTCGGTGTCGATGTGGCGCGACGTCGTCGGTATGGCGCTGAACGGTGGCAAGGATGCCGGCTTTGCCGGTATCCGGCGCGACCTGCCCGTCAGCATCGTCGGCGGCGAGAAGGATCCGGCTTCCGACTATGGCAAAGGGATCACCCATCTTGCCAATCGCATGCGCAAGATGGGCTTTTCGAATCTGGTTTCAAAGGTTTACGCCGACACCCGCCACGAAAGCCTGAACGAGGTGAATCGCGACATTATCATGGATGATTTCGCCGCCTGGGCCGACGAAGTCCTCAAAGCGTGACGGATTGGCCCATTGCAAGAGCCGTGACAGCCGTTGCAGGGCTTGATAGAGGCTCTGCTTTCGCAGCAATCGCAGTGATTGCGGCAACCACGGTGATCCATGGCTGAGCCCCCGCTGAAAGGCGTCCGCGTCGTCGAACTCGCCCGCATCCTTGCCGGGCCATGGGCCGGGCAGTTGCTTGCCGATCTCGGCGCCGATGTCATCAAGGTCGAGAGCCCCGATGGCGGCGACGACACCCGCAAATGGGGCCCGCCCTTCGTCATGGGCAAGGACGGCGAGAACCTGTCGGCCGCCTATTACCATTCCTGCAATCGCGGCAAGCGCTCCATCGCCATCGATTTCTCGACCCCGGAAGGCGCCGAGACGGTGCGCCGGCTGGTCGCCACTTCGGACGTGCTGATCGAGAACTTCAAGCTCGGCGGCCTGAAGAAATACGGCCTCGACTATGACAGCCTGCGCAAGATCAACCCGCGCCTCGTCTACTGCTCGATCACCGGTTTCGGCCAGGACGGTCCGTACGCACCGCGCGCCGGCTACGACTTCATCATCCAGGCCATGGCCGGCATGATGTCGATCACCGGCGAGGTCGGCCGCGAGCCGCAAAAGGCGGGCGTTGCCATCTCGGACATCTTCACCGGCCTTTATTCGGTCATCGCCATCCAGGCAGCACTGCGCCATGCCGAGCAGACCGGCGACGGTCAGCATGTCGACATGGCGCTTTTCGACACCCAGATCTCGGCGCTCGGCAACCAGAATTTGAACTATCTCGTCTCCGGCAAATCGCCGGTGCAGATGGGCAATGCGCATATGAACATCGCCCCCTACGAGGTGGTGCCGGTCCGGGATGGGCACATCATCCTGGCGGTGGGCAATGACGGCCAGTTCGCCAAATTCTGCGCTGCCGTCGGGCTGGACGACCTGCCTGCCAATCCCGACTTCGCCACCAATCCCGCCCGGGTCGCCAACCGGGCCAAGTTGCGCGAACGCATGGTCGAGGCGCTGAAGGTTTTTGACCGCGATCCGCTGCTGGCAAAGCTCGAAGCGGCCAGCGTGCCGGCGAGCCCGATCAACACGATCGGCCAGATGTTCGCCGACCCGCAGACGATCGCGCGCGGCATGCGGCTCGACCTGGACGACGGCCATGGCAATCTTCTGCCTTCGGTGCGCGCGCCGATGGTGATGTCGGGCACGCCGCTGGTCTATGAGCGCCCCTCGCCGCGCCTGGGCGAGCACACCCAAGAAATCCTTGCCGAACTGGAGAAGTCTGGACAATGAAGACTGGCGGACAACTCATCGTCGACGCTCTCGAAGCCAACGGCACCGACCGCATCTACTGCGTGCCCGGTGAATCCTATCTGGCGGTGCTCGACGCGCTGCACGATTCAGCGATCCGCACCATCGTCTGCCGCCAGGAAGGCGGTGCCGCCATGATGGCCGATTGCCACGGCCGCCTGACCGGCAAGCCCGGCATCTGCTTCGTCACCCGCGGCCCCGGCGCCACCAATGCCTCGGCCGGCATCCACATCGCCATGCAGGATTCGATACCCGTCATCCTGTTCATCGGCCAGGTCGCCGGCCACGCCAAAGAGCGCGAGGCTTTCCAGGAGGTGGATTACAAGAGGTTCTTCGGCGACATCGCCAAATGGGTAGTCGAGATCGACGACGCCTCGCGCATCCCAGAATTCGTCACCCGCGCCTTCGCCGTGGCGACATCGGGCCGTCCCGGCCCAGTGGTGATCTCGCTGCCCGAAGACATGCTGACCAGTGTCGTTGAAGCGCCCGTCGCCTTGCCGCACACACCGGTCGAAACGCGGCCCGGGGAAGCCGAACTCGATGCGCTTGAGAAATTGCTGGCCAAGTCCAAGCGGCCTTTCGTCATCCTTGGCGGCACGCGCTGGGACGCCGAGGCGGTTGCACAAATGCGCGCGATCGCCGAGGCCTGGTCGCTGCCGGTCGGCTGTTCCTTCCGCCGCCAGATGCTGTTCGATCATCTGCATCCGAACTATGCCGGCGATGTCGGCATAGGCATCAACCCGAAGCTGGCCACAGCGATCAAGCAGGCCGACCTCGTGCTGCTGATCGGCGGCCGCATGGGCGAAATGCCCTCCTCGGACTACACGCTGCTGAAAAGCCCCTACCCGGCCCAGACACTGGTCCATGTCCATGCCGATTCCGGCGAGCTCGGCCGCGTTTACAGGCCGGCATTGGCTATCAACGCCTCGCCGTCCGCCTTCGTCGACGCTTTCGCCAAACGCAAGCCGGCCTCCGCACCCGTCTGGGCAGCCGAGACGCCAAAGCTGCATGCCGCCTATCTCGACTGGTCGACACCACCCGAAAGCGGCCCCGGCCCGGTCCAGATGGGCCCGATCATGAACTATCTCGAAAAGATGCTGCCCGACGACGCCATCCTCACCAACGGCGCCGGCAATTATGCCACCTGGGTGCATCGTTTCCATCGCTTCCGCCGCTTCGCCACTCAAGGTGCGCCGACGTCAGGCTCGATGGGCTATGGCACGCCTGCGGCAGTCGCCGCCAAAGAGCTGTTTCCAGAGCGCACCGTGGTCGCTTTCGCCGGCGACGGCTG
>NZ_RZRR01000536.1:0-3920 GCF_003998555.1 Mesorhizobium sp. M7A.F.Ca.CA.002.09.1.1
GTAAAAGAGCGCGTGTTTCATTCGAGCCCGCCCGTCACTGAGCCGGTCAGCGCCCGGGACCGGCAACGGCGTTCGAAGCTGGCGAATGATCCAAGAGAACCGTGGCTCGGCAATCTGCCCCGACACCGCGGAAATCCAGGGGGCACGAGATGGCACAAAAGGAACTTTTTGGCGCAGCATTGAGCGACGCGGTCAGGCTCGATGAGTTCAATTTCGCCGAGATCGTCAAAGGTCTGCCGGCGAAAGCGCGCATGGTGCTGTCGGCGGCGATGAACCTGCCGCGCGGTTCGCTCAAGGTGAGGCTGCCGGACGGCCGCGCCGTCCTCGTCGGCGGCAAGGGACCTGGCCCAGATGCCGAACTGGTGCTGAAGAATTGGCGCTTGCCCGGCCGCGCCTTTTCCGGCGGCACGATCGGCGTAGCCGAATCCTACATGGACGGCGATTGGGAAAGCCCTGATGTGACCAGCTTCCTGGAGCTGTTCGTGGTCAATTCGGTCATTGGCGAGCGTATCGCGGGCGGCACCAGTTGGCTGATCAACACCGTCCAGCGCATCCGCCACTGGTTCAACCAGAACACCCGCACCGGTTCGAAGCGCAATATCTCGGCGCATTACGACCTCGGCAACGCCTTTTACAAGCAATGGCTCGATCCGAGCATGACCTATTCCTCGGCGCTCTACACGACCGGCGCCAACGACCTGGAAAGCGCCCAGGCCGCCAAATATCGCGCGCTGGCGAAAGACACAGGGATCGGCCCGAAGGACCATGTGCTGGAAATCGGCTGCGGCTGGGGCGGCTTCGCCGAATTCGCCGCGCGCGAGATCGGCTGCCGCGTCACCGGGTTGACGATCAGCCGCGAGCAGCACGATTTTGCAACGGCTCGCATCGCCAAGGCTGGCCTTGCCGAAAAGGTCGACATCAAGCTGCAGGACTATCGCGACGAAACCGGCACCTATGACCGCATCGCCTCGATCGAGATGTTCGAGGCGGTCGGCGAGAAATACTGGCCGGTGTTTTTCGGCAAGATGAAGGCTTGCCTGAGACCCGGCGGCACCGCCGGCCTGCAGATCATCACCATCAACGAAGCCGCCTACGACACGTATCGCGCAAGGCCGGATTTCATCCAGCGCTATGTTTTCCCGGGTGGCATGCTGCCGACACCGTCGATCCTGAAGACACTGGGCAAGGATCATGGCCTTGCCCATCTGCGCGAGCGCGTGTTTCCGGATGACTATGCGCGCACGCTTGCCGAATGGCGCCACCGGTTCTGGGCGTCATGGGAGAAGATCGTCCCGCTCGGCTTCGACGACCGCTTCAAGAAGCTCTGGGAGTTCTACCTGCACTATTGCGAGGCCGGATTCCGCGCCAGCTACATCGACGTGCGCCAGGTGGTCTACAAGGCGTAAGTCGACACGTTCTTCGATTTCATTGCCGCCGACCAGGCGATATCGAGGATGATCTCGATGTCGCCGCCCGGTCGCCGTCAAAAAGTCCGATCGCAAAGCAGGATGCCGCGCAGGACGGACGAATCGGAAATCACTTGATGCGCAAACGGACGATCTTCTTCGGCATCATCGTTGTCGCCGCGGCGGGCATCTGGCTCAACAACACCTCGCTGTTGTCGAGCCGCCCCGCCGGCAAGCCGGAAGTGCTTGCCCATCGCGGCCTTGCCCAGGACTACGCACGGGAAGGCATGACGGGTGAGACGTGCACGGCCAGTCGCATGTTGCCGCCGCGCCATGCCTACCTCGAAAACACGATCCCCTCGATGGAAGCAGCCTTCGCGCTGGACGCTGACGCGCTCGAACTAGATGTTCACCCGACGACAGACGGCAATTTCGCCGTCTTCCACGACTGGACGCTGGATTGCCGCACGGAAGGCAAGGGAGAAACACGCAACCATTCCATGGCCGAGTTGAAGACCCTCGATGTCGGCTATGGCTATACGGCGGATGGCGGCAAGACCTTTCCGTTTCGCGGCAAGGGTATCGGCATGATGCCGTCGCTGGATGAGGTTCTGGCGCACTTCCCGGCCCGCCGCTTCAACATCAACGTCAAGAGCAACGATCCAGGCGAAGGCGAAAAGCTGGCCGCACGGCTTGCCATGCTATCGCCGAACGAGCGCTTCTATCTCTCGGTCTATGGCGGCGACAAGCCGATTGCCGCAGTCAAGGCAGCACTGCCGGACATGCATACGCTGAGCCGCGCGTCGCTGACGCAATGCATTCTGCGCTATGCCGCGCTTGGCTGGAGCGGCTATGTTCCAGATGCCTGCCGAAAAGGTACCTTGCTCATTCCCGTCAACATCGCGAAATGGATGTGGGGTTGGCCGAACCGGTTTCTCGATCGCATGCAAGGCGTCGACAGCCGCGTCTATCTGCTCGGCCCGTACACCGGCGGCGACTTTTCGCAAGGGCTGGACGATCCCGAACTGATCAAGCAGCTGCCGAACGGTTATTCCGGCGGCATTTCCACCGATGCGCTGGATCTCGTCATGCCTGACATCAAGGAACGTTTCACCCAGCCGGCTCAATCCACGCCATAAGGCCGGGACTCGAGCCGACCCGAACCACCTTCAAAGCAGGATGCGGTATTTCGCGAAACCTGCCTCGCCCTCGCCTGCCGGCTCGATCTTCAGCGATTTCAGCTGCGCAATGAAATCCTTCGCCTTGGCGCCGGTTTCGAACACGGCGCTGGTTCCAGGCAGCGGCGCGAACGACCAGTTGTCGTCCGCGGACGGGTTGATTGTACCCTCGCTGACGATGTAGCGGACGATGACGTCGCGATTGGTGTCCGGCGCTTCATAGATGATCTTCGAGGCATTGATGTCGGGGAAATTGCCGCCGCCACCGGCCCGGTAGTTGTTGGTCGCGACGACGAATTTCTGTTTGGGGTCAATTGGTTTTCCATCGAAACTCAGGTCGACGATGCGATTGGCGCCAGCGTTAGCCAGCCCGCCCTTGGCATCGTATTTCGGCGGCTGCGACAGGTCTATTTTATAGGTGACGCCGTCGATGACGTCGAAATTGTAGGACGGAAAATCGGTGTTGATGAGGGCCTGGTCGGCCTTCCCTGGCTCGATCCGGTTGAAGATCCCGGCCGACATTTCCAGCCATTCCTTGACCTGCCCACCGGTGATTTCGACCGCACGCACGGTGTTGGGATAGAGATAGAGGTCGGCGACGTTCTTGATGGCGATATCGCCGGCGGGCACGTCGGTATAGTAGTCGGCGCCGTTGCGTCCGCCGGCCTTGAACGGAGCGGCCGCCGACAGCAGCGGCACATCCTTCCATTGCGTATTCTTCAGAATATCCCTGAGGTACCAGGTCTGCGCCTGGCTGACGACCTGCACCGACGGATCGTCGGCGACCAGCGCGAAATAGGAATAGAGCGGCGCGGAGGTCTTGCCGACGGGGCGGCGCACATAGGCCAGTGTTGCCTGGTGGTCCTGCTCAAGGGCCGCGATGATGCGCTTGTCGTCCGGGACAGTCGGTTTATTCTTGTTGTCGACGCGTTCGAAGATCGGCCGCGCCTCGGAAGTGGCGGAAACGACCTTCCATTTCGACCCGTCACGCTCCAGCATCAGGTCGATCAGCCCCATATGCGAGCCCCAGAAACCGCCCATGACGGCGGGTTTGCCCTGCAGCGTGCCCTTTTGCGTGTCGACACCATCGAGCGACTGGAAATCCTTCTTGCCGGGGAACACCAGATGCTGGTGCCCGGTGAACACCGCGTCGATGCCGGCGACGCCGGCGACGAAGAACGAGGCGTTCTCCATCATGTCGCCGTGCTTCACGTCGATGCCGGAATGCGACAGCGCAATGACGATGTCGGCGCCCGCCTCCTTCATCTGCGGCACCCAGGCCTTGGCCGCCTCGACGATGTCGCGCGTCTTGACGTTGCCTTCGAGGTTCTTGAGA
>NZ_RZRR01000537.1:0-3917 GCF_003998555.1 Mesorhizobium sp. M7A.F.Ca.CA.002.09.1.1
ACCGATGCGGCCGACCGGGGTCCTGCCGGCATAGTCGGCAAACAGCGCCTGCCTCTGCTCCTCGGCCAGAAAGTACCACCAGGGCGTGTCGATGACGCCTGGCGCCACGACATTGACGCGCAGCGGTTTCAACTCCATCGCCAGGATCGGCACCACGGTCAACAGCATGCCGTTGATGGCGGCGATACCGGCGACGCCGGGCGTTGCGAGCTGCGCCGACACCGCCGAGATGAAGGTGACCGATCCGGCCTTGTTGAGTGTCGGCAAGGCGGCCTGCAGGCAGGACAGCTGCGGGCGGACCTTTTCCTCCACGCCACTGCCGATGTCACTCAGGTCAAGCGCCGGGAACGGGCCGAGGCCCTTGCCGCCGCTGGCCGCCAGCACCAAGTGATCAAAGGGGCCGAGGCGCTCGAAGAATTGACGGACCTCATCCGGCTTCGACGCGTCGAAAGCGGCCTTCTCGGCAGCACCGCCAAGGCTCTTCCAAGCGCTCTTCAGCTTGTCCTCGTTGCGGCCGGTGATGGTTACCTTCATGTCCGGGCCAAGCAGTTTGCGCGCCGTCGCCAGCCCGATGCCGGACGAGCCACCGATGATGACGGTGTGTTGGATTGCCTTGGTCATCAATGCTGTTCCTTCGATGTGGGGGAGGCCGGGCCGATGAGGTCGAGGCTCAAGCTTCTCAGCTGTTGCCTTGCCTTGGCGTCGTAGGCCTGAGCATCGGCGCGGGATTCCCGCAGGCCGTCGAAATAGAGGCCGCTTTTCCCGTTGAGCGTGGGTGAGGTGGCGAGATTGAGGATGGCGTCGGCACCGGTCTCGACCGAACTCCACGGCGTCACCCCGGCCTGCCGGACCATGGTTGTGTTCATGTAGCTCGCCGGATGCAATGCGTTGACGGTGACGCCGGTGCCTTTCAACTGTTCGGCCAAATCGACGGTGAACAGAATCTGCGCCAGCTTGCTCTGGCAATAAGTGCGCACCCCGTCATAGGAGCGGGTCAGCATGACATCGCTGAAGTCGATCGCCTGCTGCCCCGCAGAGGCGACATTGACGATGCGCGCCGGCGCACTGGCCTTCAGCAATGGCAGGAGCTCCGATGTCAGCAGGAAACCGGCGAGATAGTTGACCGCGAAGCGCAGTTCATAGCCGTCGGCACTCACCTGCCTTTTGGCACCTTGGCCCGCTGTGCCGATGCCGGCATTGTTGATGAGGATGTCCAGCCGGTTCGTCCGGGCGCGCACCGCCTCGGCGAGGTGGCGCACCTCGGCCAGCGAAGAGAGGTCGGCGACCAGAAGCTCGGCCTTGCCGCCGGCGGCTTCGATCTCGGTGACAACAGCCTTGCCGCGCGTTGCATCGCGGCCGTGCACCAGCACACGGGCGCCCGCGGCGCCGAGCCGTTGCGCGACAACGCGGCCGACGCCGTCTGTCGAGCCGGTGATGAGGATCGTCTTGTCTTTGAGTTCCATGTTCAGAGCCTCCGTTCTGTTGCTCTGAACGGAAGATGGGGCAGTTGGCGCTGGCCAAACAGTTCAAACTTTATCCTGGTATCAATACTGCTATAATACGCGCATGGAGTCCCAACCTCACGCGGCCCCCACACGTTCGGCTGAAGACAGCCGCCGGCGCGAACTCGGCGCCTTCCTGCGCTCGCGCCGCGAAAGGCTGACGCCCTCGGCCGCAGGCATCGCCATCGGTCTCAGGCGACGTACGCCGGGCTTGCGCCGCGAGGAGGTGGCGATGATCGCCGGTGTCGGCACGACTTGGTACACATGGCTGGAGCAGGGGCGGGAGGTCAGGCCCTCGGTCGAGGTGCTGACGGCGCTCGCCGAAGCACTGCGCCTCGACGCCGCCGAAAAACAGCATCTGTTCATCCTTGCCGACCGCCAGCAGCCGGAGCGCCGTGCCGTAGCGCCGGAAAAGGTCGATGGCCCGTTGCTGCACATGCTGCAGAGCCTGGTGCTGCAGCCGGCCTATGTCGTCGGGCGGCGCTGGGACGTGCTGGCCTGGAACCCGGCGGCGGTGGCGGTGTTCGGCGATTATGGCCTGCTGGAGGGTGACGCCCGCAACATCGTCCACATGGTGTTCACGAGCCCGCATCACCGGCACCTGCTGGTCGACTGGGAGCAACTGGCGCGCACCGTGCTGGCCTCGTTCCGGGCCACGAGCGCCCGCTATGTCGGCGATCCGGATTTCGAGCGGCTGATCGAGTTGATGACCCGTTCGAGCCCCGAATTTCGTGCCTGGTGGCCGCAGCGCGACGTCGCGCATCGGTTGTCGGGGGTGAAACATGTCCGGCACCCGAGCGCGGGCGCCATGACCTTCGAGCATATGAGCCTGTCGATCGGCGACGGCTCGGACATGAAGCTGATCGTCTACACGCCGTTAGCCGAGCAGAATTCGATCGCCAAGCTGCAGGCATTGCTGGACGCGCTGCCGGCCGAGCGGCGCAGCGCCTGAGGTTGGCTGGCGTCCCCCTCGGCTTCGTCATCCACGGGCGAAGCGGACGCGGAGACCCGAGGATCCATGCCGGGACGTTTGCCGAAGAGTACTACGGAGCAGAATTTGGACCTTTGCGGCGCGTTGAAGTCGCGGCATGGATTGTAGGGTCTGCGCCGCGTCGCTTCGCTCCTTGCTTCGCCCTAGAATGACGAAACCATTTAGCCCTTCGGCTTCAGCCCATCGAGGAACAACTGCTCGAGAAATCTTGCCGCATCCTCGAAGCGGCCGTCGCCGCCACGGTTCGGTCCGAGCACGGCGCGGACCTGGACGTCGAAATCGGCATAATGCTGCGTCGTCGCCCAGATCGAGAAGATCAGGTGCCACGGGTCGGTCTTGGCGATCTTGCCGGCGCGCATCCAGCCCTTGATGACGGCGGCCTTCTCGTCGACCAGCGTTTTCAGTTCGCCCGCCAGCAGCGGCATGATGCGCGGCGCGCCTTGCAGGATCTCGTTGGCGAACAGCCGGCTCTCGCGCGGAAAATCGCGCGCCATCTCCAGCTTGCGCCTGATGTAGCTGCGCAGTTCGGTTAGGGGATCGCCAATGTCGTCGAGTTCGCGCAGTGGCGCCAGCCAGGTGTCGAGCAGGCGCTGCATCAGCGTTTCGTGGATGTCTTCCTTGCGCCGGAAATAATAGAGCAGGTTCGGTTTCGACATGCCGGCAGCTTCGGCGATCTGGTCGATGGTCGAGCCGCGAAAGCCGTTGGTGGAGAAGACCTCAAGCGCCGCCTCCAGGATGAGTTCGCGCTTTTCCTGCTGGATGCGGGTGCGGCGAGGGGCATCCGTGCCGATGGTCACCGTTGCAAGCCCTCGTGTTGAGGCTCATCTGGACCAATTCTCTGGACCAGTTTTTCCCTAGCCTGTGGAACGCACTTCAGGTGCCGCATTTCCGCTAGTAATCCTTGACCGCCTACAGGGCGGTGCTAACGTTTGTCCAATCGGTCAAAAATTTGCGTAGCATGAAAACGCGGCAAAGACCAAGCGTTGGGCGCAGCGAAACAGTTTACAAGGGGAAGTCCTGGTCATGTCCAACCGGCTGAAAGTCACGCCGAACGATCTCAGTGCATTCTGGATGCCGTTCACGGCAAACCGGCAGTTCAAGCAGGCGCCGCGCATGATGGTGTCCGCCAAGGACATGCATTACACAACCAGCGACGGCCGCAAGGTGCTCGACGGCACCGCCGGCCTGTGGTGCGTCAATGCCGGCCACTGCCGTCCGAAGATCACCGAGGCGATCCAGCACCAGGCTGCCGAACTCGATTATGCGCCGGCCTTCCAGATGGGCCATCCGATCGTGTTCGAACTGGCCAACCGCCTGGTCGACCTGGCGCCCAAGGGCATGGACCATGTCTTCTTCACCAATTCCGGCTCGGAATCGGTCGAGACCGCGCTCAAAATGGCGATCGCCTATCACCGTGTGAAGGG
>NZ_RZRR01000538.1:0-3914 GCF_003998555.1 Mesorhizobium sp. M7A.F.Ca.CA.002.09.1.1
GAGACAGCGATGAACCCGTGCCGCTGCGGCATGGCCGGCGAGCCTGGTTATCGCTGCCTGCGCGGCGAGCGCTGCCGCACCGACTATCAGGCGCGCATTTCGGGCCCGCTGCTCGACCGCATCGATCTCAGGATCGAAGTGCCGGCGGTCTCGGCCAGCGACCTGATCCGGCCCGACCGGGCGGAGAAAAGTGCCGATGTGGCGATGCGCGTGGCACGCGCCCGCACCATCCAGCGCGAGCGCTTCGAGCGGCTCGGCGCCACCCGCGCCACCACCAACGCGCATTGCGCGCCCTCGGTCATCGAGGAGATCGCCATGCCGGACGCCGCCGGCCTGTCGCTGCTCAAGGACGCCAGCGAAAAGCTCGCCTTTTCGGCGCGAGCCTATCACCGGGTGCTGAAGGTGGCGCGGACACTCGCCGATCTCGACGCCAGCGAAACCGTCGGCCGCATCCATCTGGCCGAAGCGATTTCCTACCGCATGAGCTCGGAGCGGGTGGCGCAGGCGGCGTAGATCACTCGCCGCCCGACAAGCCGACTCTGCCACACCACCTTCCGCAATCACGCCATAACCGTCATCCGACGAATCGGCCATCTCCGCACTGCGGCGGACCTGATTGTCCGCTTGGTCGACGTCCTCACCACCCAACGGCCCCCACCGACCGGGCGCCGGCCGTTTCTCCGTCTTCGGGGGCGTGGACGTCATCGCATCGGACCAAAGTCTTGGTCTCCGCATTGGGAATTCCTTATTTAGATAATGTGAATATGATTGCGGTCGGGGAGTCCGCTATGTTCGTTGACTACTACGAAGTTTTGGAAGTCAGCCCGAACGCCAACTCGGAAACGCTGGAGCGCATATTTCGCTATTTTGCGATGCGCTATCATCCCGACAATCGCGAAACCGGCGATGAAGCCCGCTTCAGTGAAATCGTGGAAGCCCACAACACGCTCAAGGATCCGGTCAAACGCGCTCAATACGACATCGCGTATAGGGACCATGCCGGCCTTCGCCGCGAATTGACCGAGGAAGCCAGCAACAGCAAAGGCATCGAGCGGGATGTCGTGATCCAGGCCAGGCTGCTGTCGCTGCTTTACGCGAAGCGCCGGCACGACGTCAGCAATCCCGGGATCGGGGATGTGGAGCTCGAACGCCTGTCAGACTGTCCGCGAGAGCATCTCGAGTTTCATCTCTGGTATCTAAAAGCGAAGGGCTGGATAGCAAGAGTGGAAAACGGGACGATCGCGATTACGGTGGAAGGCGTCGATAGGGTCAACTCCGAACACCGTCGCGATCCCACCATCCGGCTCCTGGACCATACAGCTTCCTGACGCCTCACCTCCGGAGGAAGTCAGGCCGAAGACCTGCCGCCCCATTCACGGCAGGGACTGGCCTCTTCAGCCCTGCTGCGCCTTCAGTTCCAGCCGCCGCGCGTGCAACACCGGCTCGGTGTAGCCGTTGGGCTGGGCGCGGCCCTTGAATACCAGGTCGCAGGCGGCGAGGAAGGCTATCGACTTGTCAAAGTCGGCCGCCATCGGCTCGTAGAGCGGGTCGCCCTCGTTCTGGCGGTCGACGATGTCAGCCATGCGCTTCATCGTCGCCATCACCTGGTCCTCGCTGCACACGCCGTGGTGCAGCCAGTTGGCGATGTGCTGTGAGGAAATACGCAGCGTGGCGCGGTCTTCCATCAGGCCGACATCGTTGATGTCAGGCACTTTCGAGCAGCCGACGCCCTGGTCGATCCAGCGCACGACATAGCCAAGAATGCCCTGCGCGTTGTTGTCGAGTTCCTTCTGGATATCCTCGGGCGACCAGTTCGGCCGCACGGCAACGGGCACCGACAGGATGTCGTCGAGCCTGGCCTTCGGCCGGTTCTTCAGCGCCGCCTGCACGGCGTGAACATCGACCTTGTGATAGTGCGTGGCATGCAGCGTCGCCGCCGTCGGCGACGGCACCCAGGCGGTGTTGGCGCCGGCCTTGGGGTGGACGATCTTCTCCACCAGCATCGCAGCCATCAGATCCGGCATCGCCCACATGCCCTTGCCGATCTGGGCGTGGCCGGCCAGCCCGCATTCCAGCCCGGTGTCGACATTCCACGCCTCGTAGGCGGAAATCCAGGCGGCCTGCTTCATGTCGCCCTTGCGGATCATCGGGCCGGCTTCCATCGAGGTGTGGATCTCGTCGCCGGTGCGGTCGAGAAAGCCGGTGTTGATGAACACGACGCGCTCCTTTGCGGCGCGGATTGCCTCCTTGAGGTTGACGGTGGTGCGCCGCTCCTCATCCATGATGCCCATCTTGATGGTATTTTTCGCCATGCCGAGCAGGGCCTCGACGCGGTCGAATATCTCGACGGCGAAGGCGACTTCGTCGGGCCCATGCATCTTGGGTTTCACGACATACATCGAGCCGGCGCGGGAATTGGCGCGGCGGCCGTTCGGCCCGACATCGTGCAACGCGATCAGCGCCGTCATCGCCGCATCCATGATGCCTTCCGGAACCTCATTGCCGTCGCGGTCGAGGATCGCCGGGCTGGTCATCAGGTGGCCGACATTCCTGACCAGCATCAGCGAGCGGCCGGGCACGGTCAGCGTGCCGCCGGCGGGCGCGGTGTAGGCGCGGTCGGGATTGAGCTTGCGGACAAAACTCTTGCCGCCCTTGGTGATCTCTTCCGCTAGGTCACCCTTCATCAGGCCGAGCCAGTTGCGGTAGACGACGACCTTGTCTGGCGCATCCACCGCCGCGACCGAATCCTCGCAGTCCTGGATGGTGGTCAGCGCCGATTCCAGGATGACATCGGCGATGCCCGCCGGATCGGTGCGGCCGATCTGGTTGTTGCGGTCGATCACGATCTCGATGTGCAGGCCGTTGCGCACAAGCAGCACGGCATCGGGATTGGCGGCATCGCCGCGATAGCCGACGAATTGCCTGGGGTCGGCCAGCGTCGTCGAGCCGGCGCCGGCGCTCAGCCGCAAGGCACCCTGCGCCAGCGACAGGCCATTGACGCCGGCCCATTTGCCGGACGTGAGCGGGGCAGCCTCGTCGAGAAAGGTCTTCGTCCAGGCGACGACCTTGGCGCCGCGTGCCGGATTGAAGGCTTTGCCCTTTTCGGCGCCATCCGTTTCGGGGATGGCATCGGTGCCGTAGAGCGCATCGTAGAGCGAACCCCAGCGCGCATTGGCAGCGTTGAGCGCATAGCGCGCATTCATCACCGGCACGACCAGCTGCGGTCCGGCAACATCAGCAATTTCCGGGTCGACGTTGTCGGTCGACACGCTGAAGGCCGGGCCTTCGGGAACGAGGTAGCCGATCCCTTTCAGGAAGCCCTTGTAGGCCTCCATGTCGACCGGCGCGCCGTGATCGCGATACCAGCCGTCTATCTGTTCCTGGATGGCGTCACGCTTTGCCAGCAGCTCCCGGTTCTTCGGCGCCAGATCATGGACGACGGCCGAAAAACCGTTCCAGAAGGCGTCCGCTTCGATCCCCGTGCCCGGCAGCGCTTCCCTGGCCACGAACTCATGCAGCTCGCGGGCAATCCGCAATCCGGCGATCTCGATGCGGTCGGTCATCAGGCTACTCCAGATGAAAGGCTTTGCGGGCCTTTGGCATGTCAGGTTTGCCGGGTCAATTCAGCTTAGGGTGAAGGTGGCGTATTTCGCCGCGTCGCTCAAACCGCAATGCGCGGCCTTCCCGAGGCCACGGCCACGACATGCGCCTCGATGAACATGCGCTGGGCCTCGACGGTCGAGACCCGGAATTCGGTGGCGACGTCGATCTCGGCGCTGTCGGTGCCGGCATCCCTGGCGCGCTCCGCGACGATGGCGCGGACATCGGCCTCGGCCGCCGCGATCGCCGCTGCCTCGTCGAGGAAATCGCGTACGGTCTCGCCCGAGGCGAGACGAAACAGCCCTTCTATGGGC
>NZ_RZRR01000539.1:0-3912 GCF_003998555.1 Mesorhizobium sp. M7A.F.Ca.CA.002.09.1.1
CTCTTAGCCCGGCCGGCCAAATCTTTTTGCTTTTCCCTACTCCCTTACTGCCCTACTCCCTTATTCCCCTGCGAGCAAAGCGAGCACTTATGCCTTACGACCAGAAGAAAATCGTCGAAGCCCTGCGTGCTTTCGAACGCGGCGAGATCGTCGTCGTCATGGATGATGACGGGCGCGAGAACGAGGGCGACCTGATCGTCGCCGCTGTCCACTGCACGCCCGAAAAGATGGCGTTCATCGTTCGCCACACCTCCGGCATCGTCTGTACGCCGATGCCGCGCGAAGAAGCCAAGCGGCTGAACCTTGCCCCCATGGTCGCCGACAACGATTCCGCCCACACCACCGCTTTCACCGTCAGTGTCGATTTCAAGCATGGCACCACGACCGGCATCTCGGCCGAAGATCGCACTTTGACCGTTCGCAATCTTGCCAACGGCAATGTCGGTGGCTCGGATTTCGTCCGCCCCGGCCACATCTTCCCGCTGATCGCGCGCGAAGGCGGCGTGCTGATGCGCTCAGGCCATACCGAAGCAGCGGTCGATCTGTGCAAGCTCGCCGGCCTGCCGCCGGTTGGCGTCATTTCCGAGCTGGTCAATGATGACGGCACCGTCAAGCGCGGTCCGCAGGTGCAGGCTTTCGCCGAGGAGCATGGCCTCAAGCAGGTTTCGGTCGCCGACCTCATCGCCTACCGGCAGCGCAAGGAAACGCTGGTCGAACGCGTCGCCTGCTCGGAAATCGACACGCTCGGCGGCAAGGCACAGGTCTTCACCTACACGCTGCCGTGGGACTCCATGCATCACGTCGCCATCGTCTTCGGCGACATTCGTGACGGCGAGGACGTGCCGGTGCGTCTGCATTCGGAGGATGTGGTGACCGATGTCTTCGGCACCAGCCACCGGCTCGACGCCATCATGAAGACAATGGGCGAGCGCAGGCGCGGTGTCATCGTCTATCTCAGAGAAGGCTCCGTCGGCGTTGCGCATCAGGAGCGCAAGCGGCCGGCAAGCGGCGACCGCGAGGATCACGAAGAGGCGCGCCGCCGTGAAAACGAGTGGCGCGAGATCGGGCTAGGCGCCCAGATACTCAAGGATCTCGGCATCTCCTCGATCAACCTGATCGCCTCGCGCGAACGCCACTATGTCGGCCTTGAAGGTTTTGGCATCCACATCGCCAAGACCGAGATCCTCTGAGCCTCCCGTCGATCCGGTTGCCGGAGAAGACGGATGAATGCGTCCCTGCCTTCCAGCCAGCGCAGCGAGCGGCTTTTGCTGCGCCGCCCAGAAGAGGCTGATCTGGATTTCCTGATCGATCTCTTTTCGCGCCGGGAACTTGTTGCGCATCGTCCGGGCCCTGTCCCGGATACAGCCCAGCAGAGCGCCGCGCGGCTGACGCGCGACATCGGTCATTGGCACAAGCACGGCTTTGGCCGCTGGGCGGTCGAGGCGGATGAAAAGCTGGTCGGCTTCGGCGGCGTCACGGTATCGGCGGATTTCGACGGTCTGAACCTGTCCTATCATCTTCATCCGGCGAGCTGGGGACATGGCTATGCCACGGAATTGGTGACGGAAGCACTGCGCACCGCGTTCGGCCCCTTGCGTGCCGATCGGGTTGTCGGCCTCGTCCGCCCCGCCAATCCGGCTTCGCGACGGGTGCTGGAGAAATGTGGCTTCGTCTTCGAAAAAGAGGTGATTCTGCACGGGGCGCCAACGATAGTTTTGGCATTGGCGCACCCAAGAAGAGTCAATATTTCAGGCCCGGCTGCCTAGAGCGGCGCGCCCGGCCTAAGGCCCGGGCGCGCCGGAACTATTCCGCAGCAATCGCGGCTGCTTCGCATCCGTCCGTCTCGCACTCAGCCGTGGCAAGGCTGCGCTGGCCAAGCAGCACCGTGGCCAGCGCGATCGTGCCTGAAGCCACAGAGACCCAGAACCCGTTCTGGGCACCGAACGCATCGACCACCGCGCCGGCCGCGAACGAGCCGAGCGCCATGCCGATGCCGATGCCGGTCATGACCCAGGTAATGCCTTCGGTCAGCATCGCCTCCGGCACATGCCGCTCGATCAGGCCGAAGGCGGTGATGAAGGTCGGCGAGATCGCCACGCCGCTGATGAACACGGTCAGCGCCAGCAGTGGCACGGTGTCGGCGGTGAGCGGCAACAGCGTGCCGAGCGCGACGAGGGCGACTGCGATGGCCAACTGGCGTTGCAGCGGCGCCTTCAGGCTGAGCGCGCCGACGATGATGCCGAGCACGAACGATCCCAGCGCATAAACGCCGATGACAAGGCTGGCGGCGCCGGGCTGGCCAAGCTCCTTGGTGATCGCCACGGTGCTGACTTCCGTCGTCGCGAAGGTCGCGCCGATGAAGATCAGGGCGAAGGTGATGATCTGAACCGGCCGCAGGCGGATCGCCGAGCCGCTTGAGCCATGGTCCACCGGCCGCACTTGCGGCTCCGTCGAGCGTTGCAGGATGAAGGCCGCTGATCCGAATGCGAGAAATAATGTGCTCACCAGAACGCCGGCTTCCGGGAACAGGGCAGCACTGAGACCGACCGATAGCGATGCCCCGGCGATATAGACCAGTTCATCGGCCGCGGACTCGAAGGCGAATGCGGTGTTCATCTGCGGCCGTCCGCGGAAAATCTCTGTCCAGCGCGCCCGCACCATCGCCGGCATGCTTGGCATGGCCGCGGCCAGTAAGGCCGACACGAACAGCGTCCACACCGGCCAGTCCTGGTTGGCCGCCGCTATCAGGACGGCGAAAGCCAGCACCGCGATGATGGTGGTGGGCACGACGATCCGTGTCTGGCCCAGGCGGTCCACCAGTCTGGATATCTGCGGCGCAACGAAAGCGTTGGCCAGCGCGTATGTTGCCGAGACGGCTCCGGCCAGCCAGTATTCGCCACGCGTCTGCGACAGCATCGCCACGATGCCGATGGGCGCCATGGCGATCGGCAGGCGCGCCATGAATCCGGCGGCCGCAAAGCCCTTGGTTCCGGGGGCACGAAAGATTTCCGCATAGGGATTTTGCATGGGTGGTTCCTCGACAAAGGACGATTCGGCAATTACATACGAAGCGTATGATTGTTAAATAGAGCATACGCCGCGTATGTCAATTGGCATACGTTACGTATGTGAATAGGGCCAGAAGCCATGCACAGACCCCGCAAGGAGATGATCGCCGAGACGCGCGCAAAGCTGATCGCGGCGGCCCGCCATGCCTTCGGCACAACAGGCTATGCGGAAGCCTCGATGGATGATTTCACCGCTTCGGCCGGGCTGACGCGCGGCGCGCTCTATCATCATTTCGGCGACAAGAAGGGGCTGCTGCAGGCGGTCATAGCCCAGATCGACGGCGAAATGGCGGCGCGCATCAATGAGGTCGCGTCGAGAGCGCCGACCCGCTGGCAGCATTTCGTCGACGAGTGCTCGACCTATATCGAGATGGCGCTGGAGCCGGAAATCCAGCGCATCATGTTCCGGGATGGCCCGGCCGTGCTGGGGGATCCAGCGCAATGGCCGAATGCCAGTGCGTGCATCGTGTCAATGACCGACCATCTGACCGCGCTGCAGGAGGAGGGGGTCGTTGTCTCGAGCCTCGACCCCGAGACGGCCTCGCGACTGATCAACGGAGCGAGCAGCCAGGCAGCGCAACGGATCGCCAATTCGGACGACCCCGAAGCGACGTCCAAGAAGGTGGTGACGGCGTTCAAGCAACTGCTCGAAGGCCTGCTCAAGAAGCCGGATCCGCAGTCGAATTGAAGTTCCCACCGGAGCTTTTCGTGCCGGCAGCTGTTCCCGATAGGAATTTTTTCTTGACACCTGCCCTCAGCTAAGGTACATATTCGTCCATGGTGCTGATTTGCGCCGGTGACCCGCCGCACAGGCGGGTTTTTCGTTTGATGCTCCGTCAGACAA
>NZ_RZRR01000053.1:0-12450 GCF_003998555.1 Mesorhizobium sp. M7A.F.Ca.CA.002.09.1.1
CAACGATCTCGACCGGCTGCTGCGGCAGGTCGAATTGCAGGCGATGGTGCGCGCGCACAAGACCCTTCTGTGCGAGGACATCATGTCGCGCGATGTGATCTCGGTCGATGCTCACACCTCCACCGAGGCGGCGCGCCAATTGCTGCTTGACCACAACATCCGCACCTTGCCGGTCGTCAATGCGGAAGCCAGGCTGGCAGGCACGGTGGGGTTGCGCGAACTCACCCAGGCCTCGGGGACGGTTGGATCCGTCTTAACGCCCGCGGCAACAGCCGCCGCCGGCGTCGCCGCCATGGGTCTGCTGCCCGTCCTCACCGACGGCCGCAGCCATGCGGTCATCATCGTCGACGACGACAAGCGGATTCTCGGGCTGATCACCCAGACCGATCTGTTGGCGGCCACGGCGCGCCTGCAGGCTGCCTGACAAGCCTTCGCTCGCACTGTAGTGTAGCGGCCGCCGGACCCGGCAGAAAATCTTCGGGAACCTTTTGCCGGCGACAGCGTCCAATCTCCCAATCGAGATCCTGGTTCGGAGATTGGGTTGAGGAAACTTGCCATGCCTGCTGTGTTGACGGCCGTGCCTTCCGCTGTGCCAGGCGAGATGCAGCTTGTGCACCGCGCGCTGGCGCGCGACGGCGACGCCTTCCGCACCATCATCAAGACACACAATCAGCGGCTTTACCGGATCGCGCGCGGCGTCGTGCGCAATGACAGCGAGGCCGAGGACATCGTGCAGGAGGCATACGTCAAGGCCTTCGCCCATCTCGATGCGTTTCGCGGCGACTCCTCGCTCGCCACATGGCTATCGCGCATCGTCATCAACGAGGCGCTCGGCCGGCTGCGCAAAAGACGCAAAACGGTGGCGCTGCCGGAAAATCCGCAAGCCGAGATCATCCGGTTTCCCCTCAATCCCAGCGACGATCCGGAACGGACAATGGCGCAACGGCAGATCCTCCAACTGGTCGAACAGGCCACCGACAGCCTTCCCGACGTCTACCGGACGGTGTTCGTGGCGCGGGTGATCGAGGGGCTGAGCATCGAAGAGACCGCCGACCTCCTCGGCGTGCGGCCGCAAACCGTCAAGACAAGGCTGCACCGCGCCCGCGCCCTTGTCCGCAAGGCGCTGGACGACCAGATCGGGCCGGTGCTGCTCGACGCCTTCCCCTTCGCCGGCCGGCGTTGCGAACGACTGACCAGCGCCGTGATGCGACGGCTCGGGCTGGAAAGCTGAGCCTCAGCGGATTTCAGTTCATTTCAGCGGGAACGTTTGCCGCTGACCAGCATCCAATGACCGTCAACCGAAAAACACTGTCCGGGACGATTTCAGCGTCCCGGCGAAGGAGATGCCATGTCTATCCGACACACTGCTGCGCTCGCCGCCCTGCTGCTGCTCGGCACCGCGCCGTTCGCACAAGCCGCCGACAAGCCGACCGATCCGCAGATCGCCCATATCGCCTACACGGCCGGGGTCATCGACATCGAAGCGGCCAAGCTGGCCATCGACAAATCGAAGAACAAGGAGGTTGTCGATTTCGCCAAGGATATGGTCCGCGATCACGAGGCTGTAAATGTTCAGGCGCTCGACCTGGTCAAGAAGCTCAAGGTCACCCCGGAAGACAACCCCACCAGCAAGGCGCTGACCAAAGCTGCGACGGAGGAGCGGGCCAAGCTCGCCAAACTCCACGGCGCTGCCTTCGACAAGGCCTATGTCGACAATGAGGTCGCCTATCACAAGCAGGTCAACGGCGCGCTCGAAACCCTTTTGATCCCGTCGGCGCAGAATGCCGAGCTGAAAAGCCTGCTGGAAACCGGCTTGAAGATATTCCAGGGCCATGAGCAGCACGCCGAACACGTCGCCGGCATGCTCAAGTAAGGACCGGGAGCATGCAGAACCACCATCTGTGGATTGCGTTGACGCTCGCCGTCGGGATCGTGCCGGCGCAAGCCGAAACCATCCAGGTCACCATCGACAGGCTGGTGTTCTCTCCGGCCACCGTCGAGGCAAAGGTCGGCGACACGATCGAGTGGGTGAACAAGGATGTGTTCGCCCACACGGCAACCGTGAAAGGCGGCTGGGAAGTGATGATCCCGCCGAAGAAATCCGCAAGCCTGACTTTGAAGACGGCGGGACCGGTCGACTACTTCTGCCGCTTTCACCCCAACATGAAGGGCCGTTTGGTGGTGGCGCCCTGATCCAGCTCCGACGAGTGCATGTCGCCCAAAAGTAACCTCGGTTTTGGGAGAACGACACGCATAAAAACAAAGACCTGAAGCGGGTCGCCTGAGGAATTCCAGCGACCCGCTTCAGGCTCGCCTGGCCTCGTCGGGACGCGCGATATGTGTCCACGAGCCGTCATAGCCCGGCTCGCGGCGTGCAATCCAGGCATTCAGCCCTTCGCGCAGATCAGCGGTCGGGGCCACGCGGGCAAACTGCTCGGCCTCGACCAGCAAACCTTCGGCGATGCTCTGGTTGAGGCCGCGCGCCACTGCCGTGAGGATGCCGGCAATCGCCAGATCGGAGTGCCGCAGGATACGCCTGGCCAGATCAAATGCCGCCGGCATCAACTCGGCATGCGGCACAACCTCGTTGACGAGACCCAGTTCAAGCGCCCGCGGCGGCGCAAACCAGTCGCCGGTCAACAGCAGTTCGAGCGCCCGCTTGCGCCCCGCGAGCCTCGGCAAGCGCTGGGTTCCACCAAAGGTCGGCGGCATTGCGAGGTTGATTTCCGGCTTGGCGAACAAAGCGCGGTCACTGGCGATAGCGAGCGGTACGGCCTCGGTGATTTCGCAGCCGCCACCAAAGGCAATGCCGTTGACGGCGGCGATGATGGGCTTGCGGTAGGCTTCCAGCCTCGCCGTCAGCCGCTGCCCGCGCATGACGAAATCCCGCATCGCGACACCGACGCCAAGCGCCACGCTGGCCGAGAACTCGTGAATGTCGCCCCCCGCCGAAAACGCCCGCTCCCCTGCTCCGGTCAGAATGACCGCTCGGACGCCGTCATCGACTTCCATGTCGTCAAGGACCGCAAGCAGGCGGTCGATCAGGGCATAGTTCAGCGCGTTGAGTTTCTCCGGCCGGTTGAGGGTGAGGATGGCAATCCCATCCCGGGTTTCGCTAAGGACAAGATCTGTCATTTGGCTGTTCCTTCTCCATCATGCTGATGGAAGGAAGACTATGCCCTTTGTCGCTTGTGTATATTCACTAGTCGGTATACATAGGCTTATGCCCGACACGCAGAGCCCTACCCGCAAACGCATTGTCGATGCCGCGACCAGGCTCTTCTATGCAGAAGGAATCGGTCGTGTCAGCGTCGATGCCGTTGCCGAGGAAGCGGGTCTCACCAAGCGCACGCTCTACTACCATTTCAAGAGCAAGGACGACCTGATCGCCGCCTATCTCGACGGCCGCGACCAACCCAATCTGAAGCGGATGGCCGGCTGGTTCGAGGCTGCCGAAGGCGGCGCGGATCGCAAGGTCGAGGCGATCTTCACCAATCTGGCGAGGTCCGCTCGCCACCCGAAATGGAAAGGATGCGGCTTCCTGCGCACGGCCGCCGAACTCGCCTCGATGCCCGGACATCCGGCGGTCAAGGTGGGCGCGCGGCACAAGCTGAATTTCGAAACATGGCTGGCCGGCGCCCTGTCGGACCATGGCGTCGCGGAGCCGCAAACCCTGGGGCGCGAGATCGTGCTTTTGATCGACGGCTGCTTTTCGATCATGCTGATCCACCGCAACCCCGATTACATCGAAGCGGCCGGACGCGCCGCGGCGACGCTGGTGCGGGCGCGACTTTCAGGCAGTCAGGTCTAAAGCGCGACGCGCTTTAAGCCTTTGGTTTTATGCATGTCGTTGGCCCAAAACCGGGGCCACTTTTGGGCGACATGCATTAGAAACCGAAAGCCAGCCATGCGGTGCCGGCGGCCAGCGTTATCAGCGTCAAAGGCAAGCCGACCTTGAAAAAAGCGCCGAACGACAGCGTCGTGCCGGCGGCCCGCGCCTGTTCGGCGACGATCAGGTTGGCGACCGAACCCAGCAGCGTGAAATTGCCGGCCAGCGTCGAGCTCATGGCGACGACCAGCCAGGCGCGCTCGGGGTTTTCGAGGCCGGGTATGAAGGGCCGCAGCGCCAGCACGGCCGGAACATTGCTCATGATGTTGGAAAGCACCGCGGTGAAGCCGGACAAGCGCCAGACGTCGTCCAGCCCGAGGTTCCTGGCCGAAGCGATCATGTCGGGCGAAAGAAGCGTCTTTTCAGCGCCGGCGACGACAACGAACAGACCGGCGAACATGAACAGCAGCGGACCGTCGATCTCGCGGTAGATGCGCTCCGGCTTGATGGCCCGGGTGAGCAAGAGGATGGCGCCGCCGATGAGTGCTGCCTTGGCGACGGGCACGCCGGCGAAGAAGGCAATTGCCAGCCCGATGCAGACCACCACCGCCTTCAGCACCTGCCCCTTGTGCATGCGGCCACGCGAGACCTCGGGCGTCAGTTGGACGGTGCGGGCGAATTCGGCCCGGAAGACAATGCGGATGATGACAACGACCGCGACGAGGCCGAACAGGGCGACCGGAGCCAGCGCTGCCGAAAAGGCCGGATAGGAAATGCCCGACAGTGCACCGATGACCATGTTTTGGGGATTGCCGGTGATGGTTGCGACGCTGCCGCAATTCGACGCGGTGGCGGTGGCGATCAGATAGGGGATCGGGTTGCGCTTGATCACACGGGTGACGTGGACGACGATCGGCGCCATGACGAGACAGATGGCGTCGTTGACCAGGAAGGCGGACAACACGCCGGTCAGCAGCGTCACCATCACCAAGAGCATGAAGGGCGCATGCGCGTGCTCGATGGCGACGGCGCCAAGGCCACGAAAGGCGCCCGACACTTTTAAATGCGCCACCACAATCATCATGCCGAGCAGAAGCGTGATGGTATCGAAATTGATCGCCCGGTACGCATCCTCCATGCTGAGCGCGCCGATGGCGATCATCGCGGCCCCGCCGAGAAGCGCGATCCCTGCCCGGTCGAGGCGCAGGCCGGGGATGCGGCCAATGGCGACACCGGCGTAAGTCAGGATCAGGATCAGCAGTGCCGCCGCGCCCATCAAAGTCATCGATAAGAAGTCCTGCCCAGTCTGTGGCACGCCGCTGGCTGTCGGCCCCATTCGTCCGCTTTGCGTGCCTGCTTTAGCGCGATGTCGAGATCGATGACAGCGGGCATGTTGTTGCGCCAAGGATGTCCCATGGCCCAAAGGATGACGTGCAGCTAACGCAGGTAGAAATCCAGCCTCTGTCGCACAGCTTGGGAAGAATAGGTCTGCTCGACGGTCTGCCGTGCCTTGAGGCCCACTGCCGCCCGCAGCGCCGGGTCGGCTTTGAGATCGGCCAGGATGCGCGCCGCCTGCTGCGTCGTTTCGAACAAGAAACCGTTTTCGCCATGCCTGATATGGTCGGAATAACCGCCATATGAATGGCAGACCACGGGCAACCCGCAGGCCATCGCCTCGAACACCACGCGACCGAAGGTTTCCATATGCCAACCGGTGCGATAATAAAACACGTCGAGCGTCTGCAGAAACTCTTCGGCGGAAAATTGGCCGGGTGGGAACAGTTCGAGTTGCGGATGCGGCATGAGGCTGTCCTTGAGCCCTATCCCTCCCTGTATCCGCAAGGCTGTACCTTCGGCCAGCAATGTCTTGTAGAGGGGTATGTCATCGGGATGATGTTTGCCCGGCCCATCGCGGCTCAAGCGTCCGACGGTGAAGGGACGATCCGAACCCAGACGCCGTGGTGAAAAACGTTCGATATCGATCGGAGACGGATGCACGGTGCCATCGACTTGGAGCATCCGTCTCTGAAAATCGGAAATCAGCACCAGTTCGGCGTCGGGCCAGTTCAGCATGCGGGGCATGCGTCTCGTCAGCGAGATGATTTTCGGGTGAAAGGTATTGAAGACATAGATCAGCCGGCGCGGCCGCGGGATCAGGTAAGGCCATATCTTGTTGCGCCAATGAGAGCCGAGAAAGACGTAGGTACCGCCATTCGGTACATCCCACTTCGACAGCGAGACGCGGCGAATCGGGAAATTCCGCATCAACTCGCCGGACACGCTGGAGGAGGTTGCCCACAGATGCACCTCGGAATCGACACTCAACAACCGGTACAGTTCCAGAGCTTCAAGGTCACTGCCACCGAAGGGGTCCTGAAAGCCGTTGAACAAATGGATCATAATAGCTGTGTTTACCTGACCGTTTCCGCATATGTTCGCCAGCATCAAAAATCATGATCGCTGTCGGCCGGAACGCTTGGAAACTCAGAGTCAAAACCGTTTCTGCCGACAACGAAAATCGCCAACGCGGGGGAGTATACCGGCAAGCGGTTGCAGTCCATGGCCCATCGAGCCGGCATGCTATCCGTAAGGATCGGATTCCTTGCGGCTGATTATAAGCATTTGGAAACATAGAAGGAGCGTCTGTTTCGAGAGCTTCCCGATCAGCCTTCTGCAAGTTTCTGCCATCAATGCACGGTGGCGACGCCGGGCGCAGGCGCCGGAGACGTTCCGGCCGGATCGAAGCTGACTTGATCGCGTCCGTTCGACTTGGCCGTGTAAAGCCTTCTGTCGGCAGCGGAGAAAATTTCCTCATAGGTGATCGGGCCGGTAAAGCTTGTGCCGCCGATGCTGACGGAAAGCGGACAAGGCCTGCCGCCGGGTGAGAATTCCATCTCCCTGATACGCCGGCGGATGCTTTCGGCAACCACCCAGGATTGCGAGGGATCCACGCCGGGCAGAAACACGCCGAATTCTTCGCCGCCGATGCGGCCGACGATATCGCTGCCACGCAGTTGCCCCTTGATCGCCTGCGCTATCAGTTTGAGGGCCTGATCGCCGCAATCATGGCCCAGGCGGTCATTGATCGACTTGAAGTGGTCGGCGTCGATGATCAGCAGCGCCCCCGAACGGGTCTGCTCCTGCTTGCGGGTCTGCTCGAGATAGGCTTCGACCAGCATCGAGAAGGCGCCACGGTTCAGCACCGCCGTCAGGCTGTCGGTCGCGGCGATGACGCTGAGATCGCGCTGCGCGATGGCCAGCTGGCGAATCTTCCACATCAGGAAAAACAGAAACGAGCCGCCCAGCACCAAAGGCAGCATCAGGTCGGTCATCTGCGCCCGCCACACGGCCTCGGGCGAAAGATAGGGAAAATTGAAGGAATCGACGAAGAACGCCACGGCAATGAAGAATGCCGTACCGACTGCCGTGACAGCGATCACCCTGCCCCAGCTCGTCGGCGACAGATCGAGCTTCATCGCGTCCACTCCGTTAGCCGTCGCTACTATGACGCACCAACCCAAACAAATTGATAAGACTTTCCCTCCAATTCGATGTCGGCGGCGGAATCAAATCCACCGGCCAACCAGCCCCTGCCTATGACTTGCGACAGACGCTTGGGCAGACGCCACAGGACGGCCGCTGGAAAGCAGCCATCCTGTTTCAAAGTGTGAAGGCGTGGGCCAATTGCCGGCCGGGCAAGGGCAAAACGGCGCGCGAAGCCAGATCGCCCGTCGTCAGTTGAGCGTCGGTTCACCCAGCGCATCGACGACAAAGGATGCCGCGATCAGGTCGTCGGCATCGAGACGCAGGGAGCCTCCGTCGCCTCCCATGGCTGAAGCCACTTTTTGAAAGGTCTTCATTTCGTATTCCGTGATCCGGGCGTCCTGCATCCTGGCCCTGAGATCGGCAATGCGCCGATCGAGGGCCGAAGATATCCCTATTTCTCGCTTCGACATGGCAACACTCCTCCCCACCCTTGTTTGCCTCCCGCCTGTCCACTTTTATATGAGGGTCCGCGAATACAGCGGGCCGAACGCGCCGTGCGCGGGAAGGTTCCGAAAAGGCCGAGTAACGAAATAATACGCTGGCGCCGAGCCACGCCCGCGGACTTTTCTATATCAGACGCAGCTAATCCTTGACGCCGGCAGATGCCGCCCCAGAATCAGAGCATGGCAATAAAGTCGGCGACGAGGTGGCGGTCATGGCGACGGTGCTGAAGCGCGTCACGAAGGACCGCGTCAGCGTGTCGATCCCCGGTCTTCCGCATTCGGTCATTGATCCGGCAACCAGGCTGACCAGGGGCCAGCAGATGGAATTATCCGGCGACGTTAAGCGGATCGACGGCGACAAGGTCACGGTGTCGCTCGGGACAATGGTCACGGTGGATCTGGACAAGGCGGGCCTGGTGCAAAGCCGTGTCCCACCGAAGCGAAGGACCGTCAGGATGTGAACAAGCGAAGCGCCACCGTCTCAGGGACCCAACCCCTTACACCCCAGCAGTGCAGAGCTGCACGAGCGATCCTGAAGTGGTCGCAGGTGCGACTCGCCGCGAAGTGCGGCCTCAGCGAAGGAACGATTGGCAGTTTTGAGAGCGGGCGAAGGATTCCCAGTCCCGCCAAGCTGGCTGCCATCCGTCGAGGCTTGGAGGCAGCGGGCGTGGTTTTCATCGATCAGAAGACCGCAGTGACAAAGAGCGGTCCGCCTCGCGAAACTATTAGTGGAACATAATTTAGACATCGCTGTTAGGCCGTAAATGGGAGGCGCGCGATGTCACAACATGAAATCGGCATTGTTTCGGACTGGTCGAAATTGGTGGCGGACGATCCTCTGATCGCCGCCGATATAATCCAGCGCCTTTCTGTGCGCGCTTGCAATGACAACGCTGCCACCGCCGCCGACGTCCCGTCGCCCGGCACCGAAACATTTCGGGGTCCCGACATAACCAGCCTCGCAACACCCACCGAGTATCCTCGGCCGATCGTGCTCCTAGCGACGATCTATGCGTCGACGGTCCTGGGGGTAACGCTGCTTCTGGCGGCGGCGGTCTGAGCGCACGAGGCCTGATACCGCTCTCTGAAAGCCCGTGTCTCCGGTATAAACCGTAACCTATGTGTCCGGAACGGACCGAAAGGCTTTGGCGATCCCGACAGGATTCGAACCTGTGACCATCGGCTTAGAAGGCCGGTGCTCTATCCAGCTGAGCTACGGGACCGCTGGCCGGCCCTTGGGCCGGCTGGATATTCTGGCGCCGGGCGCCGTTCAATGCGTCCAGGGCGTCCTGCGGTCATAGCGGAAATTCTCCGCATAGGAAATCTGGCGGCGCTTGGTCTCTTTCGGCTCTTCGACGCGGAAAGCGAGCCCTTGCTTTTCGGCGTAGGCGACCGCCTCTTCGCGCGTGTCGAAGCTAAGCCTGATCTGGCTTCTCATGTCTGCCGACGTCGTATAGCCCATCAGCGGGTCGATCTTCTTGCGCGACTCGGGATCGAATTCCAGCACCCAGTAACCGGTCTTGGCCTTGCCGGACTGCATCGCGGTTTTGGCTGGGCTGAAAATGCGCGCGGACATGGCCACCTCGTTGTTGTGCAAGGCAGCATCGCCACCCTTCGCCCGTCATTACTGCGCAATGCGCACGGCGGCAAGGTTTTTGCTCTCGCAGGTTTTTGCACTTGCCATGCACCACCGAAATGAATAGGCAACAGACCGTTCGGAGTGTAGCGCAGCCTGGTAGCGCATCTGGTTTGGGACCAGAGGGTCGGGAGTTCGAATCTCTCCACTCCGACCATCCCCCCACAGCCCAATGCCCGGCGCAGCCATACGGTTCACTTGCTGCGGCACCGGCCGTGTGTCCGGCAGCCGCGGGCGGTTCGGCAAACAGGGGGGTCAGATGCTTGGAATCGATGCCTGGGTGTCGCTTTTCGGACCGGCCTACTTTGCCTATGCCGGCATAACGGTTCCGGTCATGGTGACGTGGGCAATTGCCTGCGCCGCACTGGCGATGTGGAATAACCGTGAAAGCCGCAGACAGGCGAGGCAGGCCCCGGGCGCCGTGGTCTCCCGCTCCTGGCGTGTCAGTATCGGGATGTTTGTGCTGGTCGCCGCCGGCTATATCGCCGCTCACTCTGCCGTCTATCTCGCAGTCCGTCATTTCGCCAGAATGTGGCTCTGATCGCCAGAATGTGGCTCTGAGACCGGCCTCTCAGGCTCAGATCTCGAACTCGCCCTGCCCTTCATCCATGGCACTGACGGTTTCGGCTGCCAGCGCCCTGGTGATCGGCGTCTTGCGTTCGAGCGCGGTCCGGTCGAGCCGCTCCACCACGCGCATCGCTGTCGCCAGCGAGCGCTCGATGCGGCGGACCAGATATTGCACGACATGCGGTTCGACCTCGATCTGACGGTCGGCGAAGAGTTTTGTGATGACGCCTGCCAGCAGGAGATCGTCGGGCTCATGAATTTCGACTGTCGCAGCCGCCTTCAGCCGCGAGGCAAGATCAGGCAGGCCAACACCCCAGGCCGAGGGAAAGCGGCGCGCCGTCAGAAGCAGTTGCGAGCCGGCACCACGCACCGCATTGATCAGATGGAACAGGCCTTGTTCGTCAACCGTCCCGGTATCGACATCGTCGATCAGCGCCGGCCGCGCGCCGAGATTGGCGATGCTGTCGCCGATGCGCCTGGCGTCGACCGCCGCCGCATTGGCACGCGCGCGCCAGATCGAGGCCAGATGCGTCTTGCCAGAACCCGCGGGACCGGCCAGCACCACCACCGGCGATGGCCAGTCCGGCCAGCGGTCGACCAGCGCAACCGCCTGGTTGTTGGTGCCGGAGACGACGAGTTCGTCACGCGAATAGCCGGTGCCATGGCCGAGGTCGAGCGGCAACTGGCGCGGCGGGTCGGTTGGCTGGGCAGTCACTTCAGCGACGCGGTTGCGTGCGGTGGCCGCCGCCGCGATCGGCCGGAAGCTGCGGCACAGGTGCCGCGCCGCGACCCTTGTAGAGCGGCGATTCGAGATAGCGGGCTATTGCGAACCGCACCAGCACGGCGACGGCGGCCGAAGCCGGCACCGCGATCAACAAGCCGACGAAGCCGAACAGCGCGCCGAAGGCAAACAGCGAAAACATCAGCCATACCGGGTGCAGGCCGACGCTCTTGCCGACCAGCCGCGGCTGCAGGATGTTGCCCTCGATGAACTGGCCGATGAAAAACACGACCGCGACCGCGACGATCATCGTCCAGTCCGGCCAGAACTGGACGAAGGCGACGCCGACGGCCAGCACCAGCCCGGTCAGCGAGCCGACATAGGGGATGAAGGAAATCAGCCCGGCGAACAGGCCGATGAGGATGCCGAAGTTCAGTCCGGTCAGCGTCAGCCCGGTGGCATACATGGCGCCCAGCACCAGGCACAGCGTGCCCTGGCCACGCACGAAGCCTGCCGTGGCGGTGTTGATGTCCCGTGCGATGGCGCGCACGGTCTGGACGTTGTCGCGTGGCACCCAGCCGTCGATGACCGCCACCATGCGGTCCCAGTCGAGCAGCATGTAGAAGGCGACCACCGGTGTCACCACGAACAGGCTGACCACAGAAACCAGCGCCATGCCGGAACTCCACAGCGAGGTGAAGACGGTGGTGACAAAACCGAAGCCGGAGGTCAGCAGCGAATTCAGCCCGTCGCGCAAGCTATTGGCGTTGACGCCGAACTTCTGCTCCAGCCATTTCGGATCGAACGAGGTGATCAGGCTTTGCAGCCGGGTCAGATATTCCGGCAATTTGCCGGCGAAATCGGCCATCTGCGTGGCCAGAACCGGAATGAGGATGACAAAGGCCAGGACCAGCACGATGAGGAAGGTGATGAGGATGACCACCGTCGCCATGAAACGCGACAGGCCGAGCCGCTGCAGCCGGTCGGCAACGGGATCGAGGAAATAGGCAAGCACCATGCCGGCGACGAAGGGCAGCAGGATGGCGCTGAAGACATAGAGGAAAAGCGCCAGCAGCGCGGCGCCGGCCAGCCAGAAGAAGATCTGGCGGCGAAAGGTCGCGGACGCGGCGATGTCGGCGGCCGCGGCCTCGATCGCCGCCGCTTCTGTCTCGGATGTCCGGAGTGGAGCCTTCGTCATGTCAGCTCATGTGCCTCAGCCAAGTCACGAGATAGGCTGCGGCCGAAGCCACGGTCAAGACCCCGGACAGCAATATGAGAACCGGCCTCAGCGGGTCGAGATGAACCGACAGGGCAAGCTCACCCAGCACAACCGCCGCCAGCACGATCTGGATGGCGGTGTTGGCCTTCGACACGAAAAGCGGTTTCATCTCGACCGGATGGGCCATGACGGCGGACAGCAGGACCGCGCAGACGATCAACGCGTCGCGCGACACCATGGTGACGACCAGCCACAGCGGCAATTGCCCGATGAGGCCCATGACCACGAACACCGAAACCAGCAGCAGCTTGTCGGCGATCGGATCGAGATAGGCGCCGAGCGTGGACTGCTGATTGAAACGGCGGGCGATGAAGCCATCGACGCCGTCCGAAATGCCGGCGACGGGGACCCCGGCAAAAGCCCAGTCCCAGCGCGCCTGCAGCATCGCCAGCACCACCGCCGGCACCAGGACAAGGCGCAGGATGGTGA
>NZ_RZRR01000540.1:0-3905 GCF_003998555.1 Mesorhizobium sp. M7A.F.Ca.CA.002.09.1.1
GCGTCATCAGGTTCTCGTCGTGACGCACGACGGACATTTCGGTGACGATGCGGCCCTTGTCGTCGGCGAAATAGACGAGACCGATGCGGCCTGGCTTCGGCACCAGTCCGGTGACCTGCAGGCTCAGCCATTCGGCGGCACCTGGACCATCGAGATTGAAGCGCGAGAACCCAGGCAGGTCCAAAATGCCGGCAGCGTCACGCACGGCCAGGCATTCTTCGCGCACACGATGCTGCCATGGCCCGTCGCGGCGAAAGGTCAGCGTGGCTTCCTCGGAGATGTCATCGCCGTCCTGCGCGTACCAGGTGGCACGCTCCCAGCCATTATAGGCGTCGAAGCGGCCTCCGAGCGCCTTGATGCGATCGTGGATCGGCGACAGCTTGCGGTCGCGGCCCTCCGGCCAGGCATGGCGCGGGAACTGGATGGCGTATTCGTTGCCGTAGATCTCCATGCCCTTGGCGACGCAATAGTCCGGCGCCGCGGCATAGGAAGTGAAGCGGCGCGGGTCGCACGACCACATGTCCCATTCGGTCCGGCCCTCGGTCACCCATTCGGCCAGCACCTTGCCGGCGCCGCCACCCTGGGCAATGCCGAAGGTGAAGACGCAGGCCTCGAAGGCATTGGGAACGCCGGGCATCGGGCCGATCAGCGGATTGCCGTCCGGCGTATAGGGGATCGGCCCGTTGATCACCTTGGACAGGCCGGCCGTGCCAAGGATCGGCACGCGGGCGACGGCGTCGGCCAGATAATGTTCCAGCCGGTCGAGATCATCGGGGAACAGCTGGAAGGAAAAGTCCTCCGGCATCGGGTCATTGTGGCTGGCCCAATGCGCGCGGCAATTGCGCTCATAGGGGCCGAGATTCATGCCGTTCTTCTCCTGGCGCAGATAGTAGGAGGTGTCGACGTCGCGCAGCAGCGGCAGCTTCTTGCCTTGTTCCTTCGACCATGCCGCGAGTTCGGGGATCTCCTCGAACAGAATGTACTGATGGCTCATCACCATCATCGGCACGTCGCGGCCGAACATCCGGCCGACTTCGGCGGCGCGGTAGCCGGCGGCATTGACGACGATCTCGCAGCGGATCTCACCCTGTGCCGTCTCGACCACCCAGTCGTCGTTCTCGCGGCGCACGCCTGTGACCGGGCAGAAGCGGATGATCTTCGCGCCCATGTCGCGCGCACCCTTGGCCAGCGCCTGGGTGAGTTGCGCCGGATCGATGTCGCCGTCGCTCGGGTCGTAGAGCGCGCCTTTCAGCTCATGCGTCTCGATGAAGGGATAGCGACGCTGGATCTCGTCGACACCGACAATGTCTATGTCCATACCCTGGTAGAGGCCCATGCCCTTGGCGCGCTGGAATTCCTGCATGCGCTCGAGCGAGTGGGCAAGGCGAAGCGAGCCGGTGACGTGATAGTTCATGGGGTAGTCGACCGCGTCGGCCAGCCCGCGATAAAGCTCGGTCGAATAGCGCTGCATGTTCATCAGCGACCAGGACGAGGAGAAGGTCGGCACGTTGCCGGCGGCATGCCAGGTCGAGCCGGAGGTCAGCTCGTTCTTCTCGAGCAGCACGCAGTCGGTCCAGCCCGCCTTGGCGAGATGATAGAGCGCGGAGGTGCCGACGGCGCCGCCTCCGATGATCACCACGCGCGCCGTGCTCGGCAAACCCGCCATGTTCTTCTCCAAACTTGAACTCAATAGACGGGTGGTGAAACCACCCAGATGACAATTGCCGGCTCGGCACCCGGATTGCGCCAGCGGTAGGGCTTGCCTTCGAAGCGAAAGGAGTCGCCCTCGCCAAGCCGATGCCAGACACCTCCGATCTCGATGTCGAACAGTCCGGACGCGACGTATCCGGCTTCCTCGGTCGGCCGCTGCGCCTCGGCCTTCAGTTCCGCGCCCGGCGCGAAGACCGAACGCACCATCTCGAAGCTACCGCCGAGATCGGGCGACAGAAGCTCCTCCACCAGGCCGGATTCGCTTGTGCCAAGCGTGCGGCGCCTGCCGGCGCGCACGACCACGCCGCGCTCGCTTTCGACAGGTACGTCATGGCTGAAGAACAGGCTGATCGGCACGCCGAACAGTTCGGCGAAGGCTCTGAGGTCACCGAGCGACGGCGTCGACAGGCCACGCTCGACCTGGCTGACCCAGCCGACCGAACGGCCTAGCTTCAGGCCGATCTCGGCGAGCGTCAGCCCGCGCGCCTTGCGCAGGGCCCTGATGTCGCCGGCCAGCACGCGTTCGTCAGGTCCCTGCAATGTTCTTGCGGTAGTCGAAGGCAAAACGCTCTCTTTATGAAAAATCACCGACAAATTTCATGAGAAATCAAGCTCATGAAAAAATCAAGCAGATTTTCACGGATGCACAAGATTTGCTTGCGCGATTTTGACGGTTCATGCAAAGGCTCCGCCGAGAGCGGCGAGTGGGGACGTCCGATCGAGACAAAGGGTAAGGGACGGCCCATGCTGGAAAATAACCCCCGAATCGAGGGCGACGCCGAGATTGTCGACGAGGCGATCCTGTCGCGCCGTTCGGTGCGCGCATTCCTGCCCGACATGGTCGAAGACGACACCATCCGCGCCATTCTGGCGGTTGCGGCGCGCGCCCCATCCGGCACCAACATGCAGCCATGGAAGGTCTATGTCACCAAGGGCGAGAGCAAGCAGCGCATATCGGACGCCATTCTCAATTCCGGCATTCGCGCCGAAAAAGCCGATTGGGACGAGTACCGGTATTATCCCACGCAGTTCTTCGAGCCGTATCTGACGCGACGCCGCGCCAACGGTTTCGGCCTCTATGGCGCGCTCGGCATCGGTCGCCGCGAGGTCGACAAGATGCGCGCCCAGCACGACCGCAACTTCGTCTTCTTCGACGCGCCGGTCGGCATGATCTTCACCATCGATCGCCGCCTCAACCAGGGTTCATGGATCGATTACGGCATGTTCCTGCAGAACATCATGGTCGCAGCTAGAGGCAGGGGTCTGCACACCTGTCCGCAGGCGGCGTTCGCGCCCTATCACCGGCAGATCAGGCCGGTGCTCGACATTCCGGACGAGGAGATCGTCGTCTGCGGCATGGCGCTTGGTTATGAAGATACGTCAAAACCTGAAAACGCCTTCCGCACCGACCGCGTGCCGCTGCAAGAGTGGGTGACGTTCAGCGAATAAGCCAGCCGGCCTCATTCCGTGTTCATCTGTGCGCCGTGGCCGCTGACATGGGCGCCGTCCTGGGGTGTCAGCTTGAGATAGGCGAGCAGCGCGCAGAGCGTGATGATGCCCTCGATCACGAACAGGATGCGGAAATCGTCGGCGACGGCGGGGCCGCCGCCCGCCAGAAACGACAATGCCGCGGCGGCCAGGCCGACGCTGATCGCCACCGCCAGCTGCCATAATATGTAATAGAGCGCGCTGAAACGGGCGAGCTGCTCGGGCGCGATGTCGGAATAGGCGAGGTTGCCGGTCGAGGCCCATTGCGCGGAGCGGAAGACGCCGAAGACGAAGATGTAAGTGAGCACGATCCACACCGGCGTCGTCGCCTGCATCAGCGCGAAGCCGGCAACCAGGGCGGCGACGATGGGCGTGTTGTAGACCAGCACGCGGCGAAAGCCGAAACGGTTGAGGACACGCGGCATGAAGAACCGCATGGCCACCGAGCCGACCGCGGCTACGAAGGTCAGCGATCCCGCCTGCACCGCGCTCATGCCGAAGCCGAGCTGGAACATCAGCGGCAGCAGGAAGACGACCGAGCTAAGGCCGATCGTGTCCAGCCCGCCGCCGGTGAGGAACGAAATGCGGAAGGTACGGATGCGCAACAGCTTGAGATCGAGCAGCGGATTGCGCACGCGCAGGCAGTAGAACGAGGCGATGGTCAGGATGACGAGCGCCAGCGCCAGTTCGCCGGCGATGATGCCGCC
>NZ_RZRR01000541.1:0-3901 GCF_003998555.1 Mesorhizobium sp. M7A.F.Ca.CA.002.09.1.1
GTCTGCATCCGGGGGCCGCAAGTGATGGCGGGCTACTGGAACCGGCCGGATGAGACCGCCAAGGTGATGACCAAGGACGGCTACTTCAAATCCGGCGACATGGGCTTCATGGACGAGCGCGGCTACACCAAGATCGTCGACCGCAAGAAGGACATGATCCTGGTCTCGGGCTTCAACGTCTATCCCAACGAGCTCGAGGAAGTCGTGGCGATGCATCCGGGCGTGCTCGAAGTGGCGGCGATCGGCGTGCCGGACGAGCATTCGGGCGAGGTGCCGAAACTGTTCGTGGTCAGGAAGGATCCGGCGCTGACCGCCGAGGCACTGACCGCCTTTTGCCGCGAGAACCTGACCGGCTACAAGCGGCCCAGATACATCGAATTCCGCACCGAACTGCCGAAGACGCCGGTCGGCAAGATCCTGCGGCGAGCGCTGCGCGAATGATTGCAGCCGGCGGCGCGGATGCCGTAGATGCACCTTGCCGTCCTGACCCGGCAGAGTTCATCAGGACGAACATGCGCCTCGCCCCGGTGCCGTCGGTGCCTGAGATCCAGCTTTTTACACCGCACCCGGCCAGTGGCCTGAGACGGCTTACCGATACGCACCAAAGCGCTGACGACGATGACGACACGATCGAGGCGGACAACAATGGACCTGAGCCGCAGCCGCCTTACTGGGCTTACGTGTGGGCCGGCGGCGCGGTGCTTGCGCGCCATATACTGGATCATCCGCAAACGGTAGCCGGTCGCCGCGTGCTCGACCTTGGTGCCGGCTCCGGCCTTGTCGGCATCGCCGCAGCCAAGGCCGGTTCGCGCGAAGTGATCGCCGCCGAGATCGACCGTAACGGCGTTGCCGCGATCGGCCTCAATGCCGCGGCCAACGGCGTCGAGATCGCCATTGTCGACAAGGACATTACCACGGGTCCCCCGCCGGCGGTCGAGCTCGTGCTTGCCGGCGACGTGTTCTACGGCCCTGAGGTTGCTCTGCGGGTTATCCCGTTCCTCGACCGCTGCCTGGCGGCCGGCATCGAGGTGCTGGTCGGAGATCCCCGCCGCAACGACCTGCCGCTGTCCCGGCTGCGATTGCTCGCCGAATACAAGGTGCCGGATTTCGGCGACGCGAAGGGGGCTGCGACGAGGCTTAGCGGCGTCTTTTCGTTTGAGGAGGGAGCGCGCTGACGCCACAGAGCAAGCCTAAATTCTACTCATTGTGGACAAACATCGAGGGCAGAAAATAGATTCGACTAGCCGTTGGTCGGAGAAGTCGAGTGGCGTGGATTAAAGTTGTTCAACGTATCGGTTTCACAGTTTGCCCAAAATGCGAAAATCGGGGCTTCGATCTTCAGCCAGGCGAAGACATCGACAGCGCAAAGCGCCAAGATCAGGTGCGGCAAATGCGGGTACGTTTGTTCTGCTGATGAGTGGCCCATTGTGTCCGAAAACAAACCAGAAGCTCGATAGTTTCCATGGACTGCTCCCCCATCTCGGCCATTGGCAGAAAATCCCGAGGTGAATCGAGTTTGACCTAGCCTTTCCCGTCAGATCGTCTCCCTGACCCGCGCCGAGAGAAAATCCGGCAGGTCGGCGACCGAATCCAGAACCACATCGGCAATGCCGGCCAGCGATTCGCGGGTGCCGGTGCCGGAGAGCACGCCGACCGCCAGCCCGCAGCCGCCGGCACGTGCCATTTCGAGGTCGTGCCGGTTGTCGCCGACCATGGCGATTTCCGCCGGCTTGAGGCCGGTGAGATCGCTAAAGGCCTGGATGGTGTCGGGCGCCGGCTTCGGATTGGCCACCGCGTCGTAGCCATAGGCCGCGTCGAACAATTGAGCGACGCCGAGCGTGACCAGCGTCTTTTCCGCGCCGCTGGTCGAATCGTTGGTGGCGACGCCAAGCCGGTAGGATTTCCTGTGCAGTGCCGTCAGCGTATCGACGATGCCCGGCAGCGCCACGGCCATCGCCGAGCCTTGTACGGAGGTGATCTCGTTGAAGCGGGCAACCGCAAGCATCTGATCCTCGTTGGACAGGCGTGGGAACCACAATTCGACGACGTCGAGATTGGTGCCGGAGGCAAAGATGGAGTCCGGCTTGAAACGCTTGTTGGCGAAATCGAAGCCGGCAGCGGCCAGCAGCCTGTCGGCTTTCCAGCGATCGCCTTCCGACGCATCCATGGCCATGAAGTCGGCAACGCCGAGCCAGGTGGCGTTGAAGTCGACAAGCGTGCCGTCCTTGTCGAACAATATTCCCTTGATGTCTGCCAAGCTTTTCACTCCGAGCCACGCAAATGCTGGATGAATCCCACAAGGCCAGCGGTCGATGCATCCCGATTGGCGGCACTTTCCTTGCCCTCCACGACAGGCAACAGGCCGGTGGCCAGTTCCTTGCCGAGTTCGACGCCCCACTGATCGAAGGAGTTGATGTTGAACAGCGTGCCCTCGACGAAGACGCGGTGCTCGTAGAGCGCGATCAGCCGGCCGAAGGTGCGCGGGTCGAGCTTTCTGTAGAGGATGGTGACCGAGGGACGGTTACCCGAGAAGACGCGGTGCGGCGCGATCTTGTCGACCTCGGCCGGCTTCATGCCCTTGGCCAGCATCTGGGCGCGCGCCTCGTCCAGCGTGCGGCCCTTCATCAGCGCTTCCGACTGCGCCAGGCAGTTGGCGAGCAGCAGATCATGCTGGTGCTTGAGATCGGGCTCGTGGCCGACGGCCGCGGCAAGGAATTCGACCGGGATGAAATCGGTGCCCTGGTGCAGCAGCTGGAAGAAGGCATGCTGGCCGTTGGTGCCGGGCTCACCCCAGACCAGCGGTCCGGTCGGCGTCGTCACCGCCGTGCCTTCGAGGGTGACGCTCTTGCCGTTCGATTCCATGTCAAGCTGCTGCAAATAGGCCGGCAGCCTGGACAGGCGCTGGTCGTAAGGGATGACGGCGCGCGCCGGGTAACCGCAGATCACGCGATGCCACCAGCCGACCAGTCCCAGCAGCGCCGGCAGGTTCTCCTGCACCGGCGCGGTGCGGAAATGCTCGTCCATCTCATGCGCGCCATCAAGGAAGGCGCGAAAATTCCGCGGGCCGACAGCGATCATCACCGGCAGGCCGATGGCACCCCAGAGCGAATAGCGGCCACCGACCCAGTCCCAGAAGCCGAAGACGCGATCGGGCGCGATGCCGAACTTGGCCACCAGGTCGAGCGCGGTCGAGACGGCGGCGAAATGCTTGCCGACCGCTTCCTTGCCGAGCGCCTTCTCCACCCAGTCGCGCGCCGTCTGCGCATTGGTCATCGTCTCGACGGTGGTGAAGGTCTTGGAAGCGATGATGAAAAGCGTGGTCTCGGCGGAGAGGCCCTTCAGCGTGTCGTGGATATGGGCGCCGTCTATGTTGGAGACGTAATGCGCGCGCGGCCCGTCATGATAGGGCGCCAGTGCCAGCGTCGCCATGGCCGGGCCGAGATCGGAACCGCCGATGCCGATGTTGACGATGTCGGTGATCTTCTTGCCGGTGGCGCCGGCCGCCTTGCCCGAGCGCACGGCATCGGCAAAGGCGCCCATGGCGTCGAGCACGGCGATGACGTCCGCCTTGACGTCCTGGCCATCGACGGTGACGCCCTTGCCGGTCAGGTTGCGCAGCGCCGTGTGCAGCACGGCACGGTCCTCGGTGACGTTGATCTTCTTGCCCGCGAACATGGCGGCGCGGCGGCCTTCGAGATCGGCGGCCTGCGCGAGCTTTTCCAGCTGCTCCATGGTGGTCGCGTCGACCGCGCACTTCGACCAGTCGAGCAGCAGATCGCCGTCGGTGGCGGAGAATTCCACGAACCGCTTGGGATCGGCGGCGAAGGTCTGGCGCATGCTGGCGGGCGCCGCCGCGCGGTGGTCGCGCAAGGCGGCGAGCTGTTTTTGAAAGGACGATTGA
>NZ_RZRR01000542.1:0-3885 GCF_003998555.1 Mesorhizobium sp. M7A.F.Ca.CA.002.09.1.1
CAATAGAACAAGCCATCGCCCCCGGTGCCCTTCAGCGCCTCTTGGCTGCAGCCGCCGCGCGAGGCGTGCGAGGAATTCCAGGATTTGGCGGCTGCAGAATCGTCGAGGCCCGTGCGATCATGATGGCCCATCATCGCGGCGCCTTCCGCCCCGCTCATCGTCCAGTCGCCGCAGGTCTGGTCGGCGATCTTGGTGCCGTCGGGCTTGGAGCCGGTCAGCACGTCGTGGCGGTTCGGCGTGTCACCGCGGCCGTTGACCACTTCGCCTTTCTCGTTGAGCGCCGTCTGCTTGGTGATGCCGTTGGCATCGCTGTGCAACGAGGCGACGTCGTCAGCGATCTTGACGCCCTTGGCGTTCACCCACGGCCCCTTGCCGATACGGTCGCGGGCGTCGGTGTCGCTGGTCGACAGATAGGCGGCCCAACTCTTGCCGGTGACGCCGGCGGCTTCCGCCAGCGATGCGCAATGCGCGTCAGCACCCTTGAGGCCGCCGAGGTCGGCACCCTTGCCGGAACCGACACTGGTGACGAAGAAGCTCATCTTGGCATCTTGCGAGTAAGCGGCGCCCGCGGCTGCGATCAGGATGGCCGCGGTGGCGAGAAGCAGTTTGCGCATGGTGGTTCCTCCGGTTTGGGCTTCGACTACGTCGAAGAAACGTTTCCGGAGGCCTGTTTAATCCCTACGCATGTCGCTTAAAAGTGCGCAGCGGTTTTTGGGAAACCGACATGCGTCAAAAAAAAGGCTCAACTTTTATTCCGGCTGCCTATAGGCGACGAAGCGATTGTGCTTGGCCTGGAAGATCAATCCGGTCTCTTTCAGGTCCGGGCTGGCCAGCGGCACGATGCGTTTGGCGATCTCGGAGGGATGCGGCAACGTCTCGGGATCTTCGCCCGGCACTGCCTGGGCCCGCATGGCGGTGCGGGTGGCGCCGGGGTCAGCGGCGTTCACCCTGAGCGGCAGGCTCTGCGTCTCATGCGCCCAGGAGCGCATCATCGTCTCCACCGCGGCCTTGGATGCCGCGTAGGGTGCCCAGAAGGCGCGCGCCGAGTGCGCGGCGTTGGAAGACAGGATGATCGCGCGGCCAGCATCGGAGAGCCGCAGCAGAGGGTCGACCGAGCGGATCAGCCGCCAGGTCGAGGTGACGTTGATGGTCATCACCTTCTCGAAGGTTTTTGCTTCGACATGACCGATCGGCGAGATGACGCCGAGCACGCCGGCATTGGCGACGAGAATGTCGAGCTTGCCCCAGCGTTCGTGGATGGCGCCGCCCAGGCGGTCGATGCCGGCCATGTCGGCGAGGTCGAGCGGCACCAGTGTCGCCTGGCCGCCGGCCGCCTTGATCTGGTCGTCGAGCTCTTCCAGCCCGCCGACAGTACGAGCCACCGCAATGACATGCGCGCCGGCGGCAGCCAATTCCTTGGCAATGAAATAGCCGATGCCGCGCGAGGCGCCGGTGACGACCGCAACGCGGCCGGAAAGGTCGAGGGTCATGCGATGGATTCCGGGAATTGACTAACGCTGATGGCGGTCCGGCCTACGTCCCGCTTGTCGCCAGCAGCGACAGCGTGCGCACATTGTCGTGGCCTTCGAAGTCGAGCAGGCGGGTCGGGTACTGGCCGGTGAAGCAGGCATCGCAGAATTGCGGCTGGTCGTTGTCGCGGCTGGCCTCGCCGACCGCGCGGTAGAGCCCGTCAATGGTGAGGAAGCCAAGCGAATCGACGCGAATGAACTCGGCCATCTCCTCGATCGACATGCGCGACGCCAGGAGCTTCGATTTCTCCGGCGTGTCGACACCGTAGAAGCAGGAGGCGCGTGTCGGCGGTGAGGCGATGCGCATATGCACCTCCTTGGCGCCGGCGTCGCGCACCATCTGCACGATCTTCTGGCTGGTGGTGCCGCGCACGATGCTGTCGTCGACCAGAACCACGCGCTTGCCTTCGATCATGCGCCGGTTGGCATTGTGCTTCAGCTTGACGCCCATATGGCGGATCGAATCGCCCGGCTGGATGAAGGTGCGGCCGACATAATGATTGCGGATGATGCCGAGCTCGAAGGGAATGCCGGCCGCCTGGCTGAAGCCGATCGCCGCCGGCGTGCCCGAATCCGGCACCGGCACGACGATGTCGGCCTCGACCGGGCTTTCGACCGCCAGCTCGGCGCCGATACGCTTGCGCACCTCATAGACGTTGCGGCCTTCGACCGAGGAATCCGGCCGCGCGAAATAGACATATTCGAAGATGCAGAAGCGGGTCTTCTGCGGCTCGAAGGGGAACAGGCTCTCGATGCCCTTGGACGTGACGACGACCATCTCGCCGGGCTTCAGGTCGCGCACGAAACGCGCACCGATGATGTCGAGCGCGCAGGTTTCAGAGGCCAGGATCCAGGCGCCGTCGAGATCGCCCAGCACCAGCGGCCGGATGCCGAGCGGATCGCGGCAGCCGATCATCTTCTTGGCCGTCATCGCCACCAGGGAGAAAGCGCCCTCGACCTGCCGCACCGCATCGATGAAACGCGAGTTCAAATCGCGCTCCTTGCTGGTGGCGACGAGGTGCAAAAGCGTCTCGGTATCGGAGGTGGAGGAGAAGATCGCGCCTTGCTTCTGCAGCGCGCGCTGCACGGTCATGGCGTTGGTCAGATTGCCGTTGTGGGCGACGGCGAAACCGCCATCGGCCAATTCGGCGAAAAAGGGCTGGATGTTGCGCATGCCGGCGCCGCCCGTGGTGGCGTAGCGCGTATGGCCAATGGCGCGGTTGCCTTGCAGGCTGTCGATGACGCGCTGCTTGGTGAAGGTGTCGCCGATCAGGCCGACATGGCGTTCGACATGGAACTGGCTGCCGTCATAGGAAACGATGCCGGCCGCTTCCTGGCCGCGATGCTGCAGCGCATGCAGGCCCAATGTAACGATGGCCGCAGCGTCCTGCCGGCCGAAAATGCCGAACACACCGCATTCGTCGTGGAAATGGTCGTCGGCCTCGGCGGAAAGCACGTCGTCTGCGTCTGCCATCTTAAGCTCCGCTAAAATCGCCATATAATGCGGGTTCGCGCCGAAAGCAACGCGGGCCGTGCAGTCGTTCACACCATCGTCAGATCCTGACGCCGTTTTTCGGCGTCAGTTTGCCGGTGCCGCCGGTGCCGGAGCGGCCGGGGCGTTGTTCGCCGGTGGTGTTGCGTCATTGTCGTCAGGCGCCGGCGTGTTGGTATCGTCGCCGCCCGCCGGAGCATCCGCCGCCGGTGCGTCCGGAGCAGCTGGCGTCTCGGCGGCCGGCTGATTCGGATTGAGCTTCTTGAGGATCGCGTTTTCCGGATCCTCGGGCAGCAGGCTTTCGAGCTTGGCGCCGATTTGTTCGAGCAGCGGCCGCGACTTGGCCTCGGTGACCCAGGCTGGTGCCTTGGCGCCGGCCAGCCAGTTGAAGAACAGCAGGGCGACGGCAACGACCAGGATGCCGCGCGCGGCGCCGTAAAGGAAACCGAGCGTACGATCGAGCGCGCCGATCCGGGAATCGATGATCCAGTCGGCGAGCTTCATGGTGATGACCGAGACGACGATCAGCGCGATGATGAAAACCACGCCGGCGGCGGCCGCCATGGCGACCTTTTCATTCTCGATGTAGGGAGCGAGGTAAGGCACGACCGGCTTGTAGAAGAAGAACGCCGCCGCTGCCGCCGCGGCCCAGGAGACGACGGACAGGACTTCGCGCGAGAAGCCGCGAACCATGGCGAGCATCGCCGAAACCAGAGTGAAGCCGACGAGAATTCCGTCAAGCAGCGTAATCGGCATGTCTTTCGCCCCACTCCATGAGCCGCATTATAGCGCCGAACATCGGGCTCTGGGTCCGATGCTCTAGTCTTCTTCGTCCACGCGGCTTCGGCGTGAGCCGGCTATGCG
>NZ_RZRR01000543.1:0-3881 GCF_003998555.1 Mesorhizobium sp. M7A.F.Ca.CA.002.09.1.1
GGGCGTGACGCTGCAGATCGACGATCAACCGCCGTCCCCGCAGCGCTTCAGGACCTGCCTGCCGACGGGTTGCGTCTCCGTCTTTACGGTTGATCGGCCGACGCTTGGAAAGCTGAGGGGAGGCTCGGTGCTGAAGCTCAATGTCACGACGGACGCCGAGACCCCGCTGAGCTTCCCTGTGTCGCTTCGCGGCCTGACCGCGGCGCTCGACCGCATGGTGGCGTTGAGCGCAAATTAGGGTGCGCGCTGACCAGCTTTTGGCCGCAGTGAGCCACATGAAGCGTACGCCGGCCGCCGCGATGGAGTATTTTTGGACGCGGCATCCAAAGGGGCGTGCCTGAAAAAGGGCTCAACTTCAGGTTGGATCATCGACAGCCGCTATCCGAACCGGCCATGATTCTGGCCATACCGGCCCACTGGCCTGCCGTTTTTTGTGCTTTCCCACTGAATGCGGCGTCTGGATACAACCGCAGCGAGCCGACGTTATGTGCTATTTTTGCTACATCTCGCAGCCTTGTTGCCCAAAAAGGCTATTTAGCGATCTCTAAATCAATAATCGCTCACATATTTCGTGAATCTGTGAATAATCCACCGACGGGCAGGCCTTGGCTTGGTTAGCGCTCTGAAAAGGACGCTGGGGAAACGTTAGGGTGGGATTAATGAATACGACAAACATGTCGACCATAGGCAGGCGCCTTGGTCTTTTGATGGCGGCCACCATGCTGACCTGCGGCAGCGCTCACGCGCTCACGCTCAAGGAGGCGATGGCTGTCGCGGTGGAGTCCAATCCCGAGATTGGACAGGCGATCGAAAATCGCGAAGCCATCGAGTTCGAGTTGCGGCAGGCCAAGGGCCTTTATCTTCCCAGTGTCGATGTCGAGGCATCGGCTGGCGTTCGCCGGCTCGACAATCCGTCCCGGCGCTCTCTTTCCATCGAAGGCGATGCGCTCTATCCGGCTGAAACGGATCTTACCGTTTCGCAGACGCTTTATGACAGCGGCGGAAGGCGGGCCGAATTGAACCGTCAGGCATCGCGCGTCGACGGCGCTTCGTTCCGCGTTCTGGAACGGTCCGAATTCATCGGGTTGTCCGTTGTCCAGGACTATCTGGAATACATGCTGCAGGCCTCGATCGTTGCCGAAGCGAAGAAGAATCTCGGCTTCCACCAGGCAATTCTCGGCGACATCCGGCAAGGCATCTCGGGCGGCGCGCTGAACGAGGCCGACCGTCAACAGGCCGAGGAACGGCTGTTCGCCGCCAAGGCGCGCATGCAGGAGGCGACCGAGGAACTGGAAGCGGCCAAGATCCGCTTCTTCAAAACCGTCGGAAAGCCACTGACCAGCCCTTCGAGGCCTGGCGATGTTTCGGCCGCACTCCCGCGCTCGCTCGACGACGCGATAGGGTTGGCGCGGGAAAGCAATCCGCGCGTACACATGGCCAACAGCGACATCGACGCGGCGGCCTCCCTCGTGGACGCTGCGCGGGCAAAATTTGGCCCCTCCATCATCGCTGAAGGTCGGGCCCGGGCAGGAACCGACATTGACGGCGACGATGGCGACACCACCGACCTGCAGGCGCGCGTGGTCCTGCGCTGGAACCTCTACCGCGGTGGCATCGACAAGGCCAACGAGCAGGAACAGATCCGCCGCACCAGTGAACAGCGTCTCGCGCTGCATCAGGTCCAGCGCGAAATCGAGGAAGCCGTTCGCACCTCATGGGATCGCCGTTTCCGGCAAGCCGATCTGGCAAAGACCCTGAGGCAACAAGCCGCTGCCAATGAGAAGCTGGTTGCTTCCTATCGCGAGCAGTTCAAGGTCGGACAGCGCTCGCTGCTCGACGTGCTCGATGCGCAGAATACACGGTTCAACACGGCAACGCTGGCGGATACCGCTTCCTACGCATCGCTGTTTGCCCAGTACCGGCTCCTGGCCGCGACCGGACAGTTGCTGAAAACGATGAATCTCGAGCCGGCAAAGCAAGCGACGGCCTATGCACGCACCGAGTTCGCAGCACCGGAAACCGCGGACACAGAAACCTATGCGCGGACGCCATCGGAGCAGAAGAACGACCTGCCATTCGATATTCTCGCTCCGGTGAGGAAGAAATAGGACAGCACAAGGTCCAGCGAGCGTCCTGACGGACAGATCGTGAACCAGCAACCCAACATCCTCTCCCCGAAGGAGGCGTTCAAGGCCTGCTTCTCGGCCGTTGCCGGATATCTCGGCAGGCCGAGCGCGGAGACCGTGCTGTTTGCCGGCGTGCCGCTCTCGGACACGCGAATTGCGGCCGACGACATCAGGCACCTTGCCGAACGCATCGGCCTGGAAGTCACCGAGTTCAATCATCGCGATTTTCTCAGGGGGCGTATCGACCTGCCGGCCATCGTCTTTCGCGTCAGCCAATTGCCCGTCGCCCTGCTGGCTCTAGGCGAAGGCGATGCGTATATCACCGCGCCCCAGGAAGACGGCCGCACCACGATCGGCCGGTCGGAACTGGCCGCCAGCTACATCAGCGGCGGCGCTTCCTTTTCGATCACCTATGCCAATGCCGCCGAGACCATGTCGGTCGGCTCGGCGGCCAGGATCGAGCGAAGACATTGGCTTACGGGGACGATGGGCGCTTTCTGGCGCACCTACTCGAAAGTCGTCCTGGCGGCGGTGTTCATCAATCTGCTGGCCATAGCCTCGCCGATCTTCACCATGAACGTCTACGACAGGATCCTGCCGAACAAGGCGATATCGACACTGTGGGTCCTGGCTCTCGGCATCGGTGCGGTCATCCTGTTCGACCTGCTTTTGAAGACGGCAAGGGCTTCCCTCATCGACTATGCCGGGCGCAAGGCGGATCTGCGGATATCCTATCTGCTGTTCGAAAAAGTGCTGAACTCGTCGCTTTCGGCGCGCCCCGGCTCGACCGGCGAATACGCAAACAGGGTCACGCAATATGAGTTCGTCAGGGAGTTCTTCACCTCCAACACCATAAGCGTGTTCATCGACACGGCATTCGTCTTCGTCTTTCTCCTTGTGATCTATGCAATAGGCGGCTGGCTGGTGATCATACCGGCGCTGGCCTTCGTGATGTCCGTCATCGTCGGCCTGGTCACCCAGCGCCGCATCGGCAAGCGCGTCGCCGCCTCGATGAACGAAGCATCGCAGCGCCAGGCCCTGCTGGTCGAATCGATCTCGACGCTGGAGACCATCAAGTCGCTGCGCGCCGAGGCGTATCTGCTGCGGAAATGGGGAGAGCACTCCAAGAACGCCGCCAACACGTCCGAGAAGATCAAGCAGCTTTCGGCGGCGGCGGGCAACATCACCCAGTCCATACAGCAGCTGGTGACCGTCGCCCTGGTCGTGGCCGGCGCCTATGCCTTCTCGGAAGGGCATGTTTCGACAGGAGCAATCATAGGAACGGTGATGCTGGCGAGCAGGGCCGTGGCGCCGCTCGGCCAGATCGCCATAACGTTGTCCCGGTTCCGCCAGGCCATGCTCTCGCTGAGGATGGTGAATTCGATCATGGCTCAACCGGAAGATCGACCCGACACGGTGGGCTTCGTCAACCGCCCCATCCGCAAGGGGGCGATGGTGTTCAGGAATGTCGGGTTTGTCTATCCAGGCTCGGAAAACGAAGTTTTGACCGGCCTGAATTTCTCGGTCAAGCCGGGTGAGCGGATCGGCATCATCGGCCGCATAGGATCGGGAAAGACGACGATGGGTCGGCTGGTCGGCCGGCTCTTCCTGCCGACTTCCGGTGAGTTGCTGCTGGATGGGATCGACATTCGCCAGTATCACCCGTCCGAGGTTCGCGCCGCGGTCGGCATCGTTGCGCAGGCCGGCGACCTGTTCTCGGGCACCATCAAGGAGAACCTCCTGATGGCATGCCCC
>NZ_RZRR01000544.1:0-3877 GCF_003998555.1 Mesorhizobium sp. M7A.F.Ca.CA.002.09.1.1
CGGGATGTCGAAGAAGCCCTGGATCTGGCCGGCATGCAGGTCGAGCGTCAGAACGCGGTCGACGCCGGCGCGGGTGATCATGTTGGCGACCAGCTTGGCCGAGATCGGCGTGCGGCCGGAGGCGCGGCGGTCCTGCCTGGCGTAGCCGAAATAAGGGATGACCGCCGTGATGCGCTTGGCCGAGGAGCGCATGAAGGCATCGATCATGATAAGCAATTCCATCAAATGATCGTTGGTCGGGAACGAGGTCGACTGCAGGATGAAGACATCCTCGCCGCGCACGTTTTCCTGGATTTCGACGAAGATTTCCTGGTCGGCGAAGCGCCTGACCGTGGCTTTGCCCAGCGGGACGTTGAGGTACCGGGCGACTGCTTCGGCCAGCACCCTGTTGGAATTGCCCGCGAAGAGTTTCATGCACGGTTCCTGGTGGAGGATGATGAGGCCTGACGGACTCGCTTGCGCCCTTTAACCGGGCTTTTAGCGGCCCGCGCTGGTATTGCAAGCGCCGAGATCGGGAATCCGCCGGCTAAACTCAAGAAAGCTCCGCGCCATCGCCGGACTGCAACAGGGAGCAGGGGACTTGTGCTGGTTCTTCTTCTCATTGGGCATCGGATTTTCCCAAAACCGTCTCCACTTTGGGGTCCGATGCCTCTAGCCCGCCTTGCCGCCGAGCCAGGCGGCGAACTGGTCGATGGTCTGGTCGGCGATCGCCTGCATGGTGGCCGGCGAGATCCCCTTCCAGCTGTCGCCGCCCGCGCTGGCGCCGGAATTGACCGACGGAGCCTTCTGCTGGCCATTGATGCGGTGCAGCCGGTTGCCAGCGGGGTCATAGACGTCCCAGACATAGATGACGGTGGTGTCGGCGCCTTCCGACATCGTCGAGAAATAGCCTTTCAGCACATGTGTCACGGTCTGGTCGGCGCTGCCGGCGAGAGTGATGCCGCGCTGCCTGGCACGGGTCTGCAACTCCGCCGTCAGAGGTGTCGCAGCTTCCACCGAAGCGCCGACGATCGGCGCGATCTGCAAGCGGGTCTTCGACAGGATGGCAGCGCTTTGGGCTGATGTGACCGGTGCGGCGGCGGTTGCGGGAGCGCCAGACGTGCTGGTGGCGGGCCCGGCCGGAACCGTTGCCGCCGTGTTGCCTGACGTTGCGGGCAGCGTCTGGGTCGACGTCGCCGGCGGGGTGATCGCCGACGGTTCGAGCACGTCCTTTGCGTTGGTGCAGGCGGCAAGAGCCAATGCCACAAGCAATGACACGGTCGTCACATGCGATCGTCTCATTTGCCTTCTAACTCCTTGGCGAAGAACGCCTCCCACTGTGGATTCACTTTACGATCAAGTCGAGATCATGGCGGGACAGCGGCCTGGGCTGGGATTCGGTGGTCAGGTAGGTGCGGCCAAGCGTCATCGCCGTCTCGGTGTCGGAGTCCATGATGATCATATGGGCGAACAGCGTCATGTTGGGCGCGATCGGTTCGGGATTGCCCTGGTAGAACATCGGCATGTCCATCCAGGACGGGGTGAAGCGGGCGCCGACCGAATAGCCGCAGGCGTTCAGCCGGTGCTTGGTCAGGCCGTGTGCCTCCATGGTGCGGGCATGCGCATCGAAGACGTCGCCGAAGCTGTTGCCCGGCATCATCGCCTTCTCGACAGCCAGGAGTGCTGCGCGGGCGGCGTCGAACAGTTCCTGATGGCGCTTCGACACCTTGCCGGTCAGCACCGTGCGCATCATCGGCGCATGGTAGTGGTTGAAGACGCCGGCCCATTCGAGCGTCAGCTGGTCGTTCTTGGTGAGCTTGCGGCGGCCGGCCTTGTAGCGGCACAGCAGCGCATCGACGCCGGAGCCGATGATGAACTCGTTGGCCGGATAGTCGCCGCCGCCGGCGAAGATCGCGCCCTGCATGGCGGCCAGGATCAGAGCTTCGTCGCCGCCTTGCTTGATCAGCGGCAGTGCCGCGTCGAGCGCATCGTCGGAGAGATTGGCGGCCTTCTCGGCCTTGGCTATCTCGGCCGGGCTCTTGAACAGGCGCAGCCGGCCGACAATGCCGGACGCATCGGCGATCTGGCCGAAGGTCTGCAACTGCTCGTCCAGGCGGCGGCCGTTGAAGGCGGTCAGGCCGTGGGTGTCATATTCGACACCGATGCGGGCGCCGAGCAGGTCGAGTTCGTTGAGCAGATTGCGCAGGTCGACCGCGGGATTGGCGCCGTTGCGGTCGGTCCACAAGACGATGTTGTCGATAATCGAGGTCTGACGTGCCTGGCGCAGGTCGGCCGAGCGGGTCAGAAGCACCATCGAACCGTCGGCCTTGACCACCAGGCACTGGAAGAAGCAGAAGCCGAACGTGTCGTAGCCGGTCAGCCAATACATGCTTTCCTGCGCGAACAGCAGGATGGCGTCGAGCTTCTTTTCGGCCATCTCGATGATCAGCCGGTCGCGCCGCGCGTCAAATTCAGATCGTTCAAAATGCAGCGCCATTATTCCCTCTCCAAGACAATTGCCGAAACCTGCCGGCCGTAATCGGGCTCCTTGCGATGCGTGGTGCGCCGATAGGAGTAGAACAGGCCTTCCTCAGCGTAAGTGCAGCGGTCGAGGCCCTCAGCCGTCACGCCTGCCTTGGCCAGCCGGTCAACCGTGTAGCGGTTGAGGTCGAACATCGCATGGCCGGCATTGGCGGACGGAGCGAAATAGAGGATGTTTTCGGCGTCGGATTCGACAAAGCGGGCGACGAATTCCGGGCCGACCTCGTAGTTTCGCGGGCCGATGGAGGGGCCTAGCACGGCGACGATGTTTTGGCGCCGGGCGCCGAGGCTTTCCATCGCCAGGATGGTGTTTTCGAGCACGCCGGTGAACGCGCCTTTCCAGCCGGCATGCGCAGCGCCGATGATGCGCGCCTGCGCATCAGCGAACAGCACGGGACCGCAATCGGCGGTCGAGGCGCCGATGGCGATGCCCGGCCGATCGGTGACGATGGCGTCCGCCTTGGGGCGCTCGCCGGCAAAGGGCTCCCTGGCAATGACGACATCGGGCGAATGGATTTGCCAGGCGGTCAACAGATGGCTTGCCGGCACGCCCATCCAGGCAGCGACACGGGCGCGGTTCTCGGCAACCAGCGTCTGGTCGTCATTCGATCCGGTGCCGATGTTGAGGCCCTGATAGATGCCGCCGGAAACACCGCCGACGCGGGTGAAATAGCCGTGGCGGATGCCTTGTGCCTGCGCCTCGTCCAGCAGCGGCGACCGAACGGGATCCGGTTTGGTCTGATTCAGCATGCGGGCGTTGTTGTCCGTGTGGGCGGTTTCGTCAAGAAGAAGGTGCTTGGTCGAGAACAGGCTGCAAAGCGCGGACGGGAGATTGGGAGGGGCGGCGGTAAAAAGTCAATCCGCCTCGGCAAAGGGCCGAACCGCCACGCCGCGAGGCAGCACCGCAAGCACCTTGAACAGCTCGCCCATGGCTTGCGGCCCGGCGAGGCGCTCGACGTCGCCGGCGATCCTTTCGCGCGCCGCCTGACCGGCATCGGCGCCAAGGCGGCCGGCGCGCTCGAGGATGCCCATGCCGAGCAGGAAGTCGCCCTGTGTCGTCAGATGGGCTTCGAGGCCATGTGCACGCGCGATCGCGGCAAGGGCGGCGAAATCGACGTGGGACGTGAGGTCGGCCTCACCGGGATTGGCCAGCACATCTTCGTGATCGTGGCTGCGCAAGGCCTGCAGCGTGTCCCCGACACCCGGCTGGAAATGGCCGTAATCGAGAAACAGGCCGGCGCCGCCATGCCTGGATATGCGCTCGGCGATTGTTGCCATCAGCGCGGTGCGGGCAGGTGCCACTTCGGCGATCGCGCCTTGCGGCGCGTGAGCGGCATCGGCGGGCAGCAGCGTCGGG
>NZ_RZRR01000545.1:0-3870 GCF_003998555.1 Mesorhizobium sp. M7A.F.Ca.CA.002.09.1.1
GAGAACCGGAGCGGAGGGTACGGAAGGACGTGAGCACCGAAAGCGAAGGAAACCGCCGTTTGCGGCCAGTCTCACCTGAATATCAGCACACGCTATTCGGCGAAGGTGACCGATACAGTTCTTACACCGTTTCTAGGCACGTCGAGCCGGCTGGCAAAGCCGAATCTTTCGCCAGAGGCCAGCGAACGGCCGGATGTCCCCAACGTATAGCGGGTGATGTGCCCGTCATTGCCGGTCACCCGGATTTCAAGCGGCGGCAGCTGCGCCGGTTTGGCGCCGTCATTGGCGGCCTCGCCATCGACGAACAGCGCAGGGTTCGGTCCGGAAGCATCGACGCGTGACGTGACGCCCGAAATGCTGAGCGCCGACGCTTGCGCGCTGGACAGGAACGGCACCTGGCGCACCAGCGCGTGCCCGCCGGAAACCCAGAAGGCGGCCAAGGCAGCGCCGATGCCGGCGATCCAGAAGATCGGCCCGCCGCGCGAGGCTGGCGGCCGCTCCGGCGGGGCTTCGGGCTTGCGCAGCATGTCCATGCCCTCGATGGGTGGCATCACGATCGCACGCGGCAGCGGCGAAACGCTTTCCACGGCAGGTGCAGGGCGCGGCATCACCACGTAATCGGCATCGACGATGTCGGCGGCCGAACCGCGCATGAACCGGTCCGCCGCGGCAATTGCCGTCGGATCGGTCATGATTTCGCCGGAAACCGGGCGCGCGGTTCGATCGTCAGCCATCATGGCCCCAGCATTGCAGCACGTGTTCGCTTTTCGTTTCTTTTGCGTAAACACAAATGGTTAACGCTTCCCCACCGGAGCCCTCGTGACGAGTCGAAAGAGCCTAGGAATTAACCGCCGGTTAACCATGCCGGCCGATGGTCTTTACCCAGAACAGGCCGGCTCACTGCCGTGCCGAATTTCAGGTCGTCGAAATTGATTCGCTTCGAAAATGTCGGCCTCCGCTATGGCATGGGTCCGGAAATCCTCCGCGACATCTCCCTGCACATTCCGGAGCGCTCCTTCCAGTTCCTCAGCGGGCCTTCGGGCGCCGGCAAGACGACCTTGCTGCGCCTGCTGTTCATGTCGCTGAAGCCGACGCGCGGGCTGATCACCATCTTCGGCAAGGATCGCTCCCGCATTTCCCGCACCGAGCTGCCGCATCTCAGACGCCGGATCGGCGTGGTGTTCCAGGATTTTCGGCTGCTCGACCACATGACCACCTATGAGAACGTCGCGCTGCCGCTGCGCGTGCGCGGGCGCGAGGAGGCGAGCTACCGCACCGATGTCACCGAGCTGTTGAAGTGGGTCGGGCTGGGCGAACGCATGCATGTGCTGCCGCCGGTTCTGTCCGGTGGCGAGAAGCAGCGCGCCGCGATCGCGCGGGCGCTGATCGAGCAGCCGGAAATCCTGCTCGCCGACGAACCGACCGGCAATGTCGATCCGCCGCTGGCGCGACGCCTGCTGCGGCTGTTCATCGAACTCAACCGTCTCGGCACCGCCGTGGTGATCGCCACCCACGATCTCGGCTTGATGGAGCAGGTCGACGCGCGCCGCATGATCCTGGCCGGGGGAAGGCTGGACATCTATGACTGAACTGTCCGCCGAACATTTTGTGGAAAGGGAGCAGGACGCCGAGGCGACCGAAGCAAAGCCGCGCGCCCAGCGCAGGATGGCGCCGATCGTGCCGGCGCAGAACATCGCCGGCCGGGCGCTGGTGCTGGTCATCGCCATCATGACCTTCCTGTCCTGCCTGACTTTCGGCGCGGTGACGCTGGTGCGCGACACAGCGTCCGTCTGGGAGAACCAGATTTCACGTGAGGCAACGATCCAGATCAAGCCGGTCGACGGCCTCGACATGGAAGCAGCCCTTACCCAGGCCTCGCAGATCGCCGGCGAATTCCCCGGCGTCAAGGCGACCCGGATCATCGACCGCGAGGCGACCGCGCGGCTCCTTGAGCCCTGGCTGGGCTCGGGCCTCAACATCGACGAATTGCCGGTGCCGCGACTGATCATCGTCACCATCGACGAGAACAGCCCGCCCGATTTCGCCGCCATACGCGCCGCGATCACCCCGAAACTGCCGAGCGCATCGCTCGACGATCACCGCACCTGGGTCGACCGGCTGGTGGCGATGGCCCGCACCACGGTGACCATCGGCATCGCCGTGCTGGCGCTGATGCTGTCGGCGACGGTGCTGACGGTGGTGTTCGCGACGCGCGGCGCCATGGCCGGCAACGGTCACATCATCGAAGTCCTGCATTTCGTCGGCGCCGAGGCACGCTTTATCGCGCGCGAATTCCGCCGGCATTTCCTGGTCACCGGCATGAAGGGAGCGGCGGCCGGCGGTGCCGCCGCAGTGCTCGTGTTCATCGTCTTTTCCTGGTGGTCGTCGCGCAATATGGCGACGCCGCAGGCCGACCAGGCGACCGCCCTGTTCGGCAATTTCGCCATCGGTTCGGCAGGCTATCTCGGTGTCGTCTTGATGGTGCTGGTGATCGGCGGACTGACGGCGGCAACCTCGCACGCCACCGTCGTTGCCTATCTCAGCGACATCGATGTCCGCCAACCGGATGCAGGCTAATTCATGTCGCCCAAAAGTGGGAACCGGTTTTGGGACAACGACATGGATAAAACAGGGTGATCACGAATAGAGAATTCGCGTAACGCAAAGTGCGTCTTTTACCTACCCAAGGCCGCATTTCAGGATTAACCATATGGCGATGGACGCGCGGGATTCGACCGGTACGGCTGGGCAGATGCCAGTGGTGGTTGCACGTTCGCATGACCGCCGCGCTGTGAGCCGTCTAAGAGCCACGCTGCGCCTGTCCGCCCTCTCCGTCCTCATCCTTGCAACTTTGTTTGCCGGCGGTTTCGGTTGGTTCGCCAACAAGGTCAGTCACCTGACGACGCCCGCCAATCCGGCCAGGGCAGACGCGATCATCGTCTTGACCGGCGGCCAGTCCCGCCTCGATGCCGCGATGGATCTGCTGGCGTCCGGCAAGGGCGAACGGCTGCTGATCAGCGGCGTGCATCCTTCGGCCAGCCGTCGCCAGCTGCAGGCGGCAACCGGCGGCGACAAGAATCTGTTCTCCTGTTGCGTCGACATCGACCGCGCCGCGCTCGACACGATCGGCAATGCCGAGGAAAGCGCCAAATGGGTCGAGAGCCACGCCTATGGCACGGTGATCCTCGTCACCAACAATTATCATATGCCGCGCAGCCTGCTGGAAATGGGCAGGCTGCTGCATGGCGCCAAGCTCGAGCCCTATCCGGTGGTCAATTCCAACCTCGACAATGGCGGCTGGCTGACCAAGCCGCGGGCATTGCGCGTGCTGTTCACCGAATACAACAAATATCTGCTTGCGCTGGCGCGCGGCATCGTGCCTGTCAAGCCGACGCCCAACGGCATCGCGCTGGCCGAAACCGCGGCCGGCGGCTGATTATTCCCCTGCGGCCGCGCCCGAATTTCCCCTGAGCCGTGCGATCTCCTGCTCAAGGCGTTCGATACGCTTGTCCCGCTCGCCGAGTGCCGCCGCGACGTCGGCTGCCTCGAACCGTTGTGGAATATGCTGCGGGCAATTGGCATCCCAGGCCGAGACCGTGAACAGGACGACCTGCTCGGCGCGCGCTCTGTAGCCTTGCGGCATCAGCTTCGCCATCAGTTCGGCATCGTTCTCGACGACGCGCGCGGTGCCCCAGAGCTTGATGCGCTGGCGGTGCATATAGTCGATCAGGAACAGGAACGCCCTTGGATTGTCGGCCAGATTGCCCTGCGTGATGAACTGCCGGTTGCCGGAAAAATCCGCGAAGCCGATCGTATGTTCATCCAGCACCTTGACGAAGCCGGCCGGCCCGCCGCGATGCTGGACATAGG
>NZ_RZRR01000546.1:0-3869 GCF_003998555.1 Mesorhizobium sp. M7A.F.Ca.CA.002.09.1.1
GGTCGCGCCCGTGGCTATACCGGCGATCGTCATGCCTTCGATCAGCACGAAGGGATCGCCCTCCATGATCATGCGGTCGGCGAAAGTGCCGGAGTCGCCTTCATCGGCGTTGCAGACGATGTATTTGCGGTCGCCTGCTGTATCGAGCACCGTCTTCCATTTGATGCCGGTCGGGAAGCCGGCGCCGCCGCGTCCGCGCAGGCCCGATTCGGTCACCTCTGCGACGATGGCGGCAGGCGTCAGCGCCAGCGCGTTCATCAATCCATTCAACCCGCCATGTTTTTTGTAGGATTCGAGCGACAGCGGATCCGTGACGCCGCAGCGCGCGAAAGTCAGCCGCGTCTGCTTGGCCAGGAAGGGGATCTTGTCCGGCGCGCCCAGCCAGCGTTTATGATGGCCGCCGGTAAGGAAGCCGCTGTCGAACAGGCTTTTGACGTCGGACGGTTTGACCGGCCCGTAGGCGATGCGGCCGTTGGCTGTAGCGACTTCGACCATCGGTTCGAGGAAATAGGCGCCGCGCGAACCATTGCGCACGATCTTGGCCTCGATGCCGCGCTCGGCGAGTTCGCCGGCGATCGCCTTGGCGACCTTTTCGGCGCCAAGCGCCAGCGCACCGGAATCGCCGGGAATGTAGATACGCGGGATCATGAGCGCACCTCTGCAACGATCTCGTCGAGCTTCTCGTCATCGAGCCGTCCGATCACCTCGCTATCGAGCATGGCGGCGGGCGAACAGGCGCACAGGCCGAGACAGTAGACCGGCTCCAGCGTCACCGAACCGTCGCGGGTCGTTTCATGAAAGCCGATGCCCAGCAGTTGCTGCAGCTTGGCGGCGATGGCATCCGAACCCATGGACTGGCAGGATTCCGCCTGGCAGAGCTTCAACACATGCCGGCCTGCCGGATGGCTTCGGTAATCGTGATAGAAGCTGACGACGCCGTGCACCTCGGCCCTGGAAATGTTCAGCGCCTCGGCGATGACCGGCAGCGCATCCTTGGGCACATGGCCGAACTCTTCCTGGATGCCGTGGAGGATCGGCAGCAAAGGGCCTTCGAGCCCCTTCATCTCCTGGATGATCGCGGCCGTGCGCGACATAATCTCGGTACTTGCAGGCTGCATTGTCATGCAGCGCCCTCCCTATCGTAGCGACCCACGCATATCGGCCAAAAGCATCAAGCTGTTTTGGAACAACGACATGCGCGTGCCGCTTTATCGCTAAGTGCTTAAGAAATCAGAGAAAACCTCTGAAATCAATAAAGCGGTTTCGTTGTACGATAGAAATTTTCTATCGTTCCGTTTGACTAACCCTGTCTAGCGGAACGGTTGGCATGGAAATCGTCCGCCAGCGCCATTGCCTCGTCCAGCAGCGCCGAGACCAAAGGTGTGTGCGGTTCGCGCGGTGTCGCCACCAGGCCGACCGTGTGGCTGGCGTCAGGTTCGATGATTGGAATGGCGCGGATCGGTTCGGAAAAGCCGAATGTTTCCGCAAGGTTGAGCGGCATGATCGACGACCATTTGCCGGTGCGGATGTGCGAAAACAGCACGATCATCGAATTGGATTCCAGCGTCGGTCGCACCTGCACGCCGGCTTCGGCCAGATGCTGGTCGATGATGCGGCGGTTCTGCATGTCCGGCGTCAACAGGCACAGCGGCAGGTTTGAGAGCTCCGCCCATGTCACTTTGTCGCGGTCGGAATAAGGATTTCCCATCGCGGTGATCAGTTGGTAGCGCTCGTCATAGAGCGGCACGCTGGTCACCCGCCCCAGCGGCTCGTTGTCGAGATAGGTGATGCCGGCATCGATGTCGAAATTGCCGAGCAGCGACAGCACCTCGATTGAGGTCCGCGACAGCACCGAAAAGGTGACGCCGGGATGCTTTTCGCGAAATGGCGTCGTCAGCCGCGGCAGCATGGCGAGCGCCGTCGGGATGGCGGCGATGCGGATACGGCCCGAAAGTCCGTGGCGCGCCGCCCGCATTTCCTCGCGCATGGTCCTGGTGTCGCCGACGATGCGGCGTGCCCACACCAGCACCTGTTTTCCCTCCGGCGTCAGCCCCTGGAAGCGTGAGCCGCGCAGAACCAGCATGACGCCAAGCTGGCCTTCCAACTGCTTGATGCCGGCCGACAGCGTCGGCTGCGTGACGCCGCACACCTCCGCCGCCCGGCCGAAATGCTCCTCCCTGGCGAGCGCGATGAAGAATTCCAGCTTGTCGATCATGTGATCTTTCCGGTCGTTCGCTGCAAGGTCGGGGAAATTGTGCTCTACCGCAAGCGCCACGCACAATTGCCCTGCATCCACACCTTTAAGCCGGCTACCTGTTTCCCGCGGCTGAATGCGGCGCTATGTGGATGAAACTGGGAGATCGACCATGCTGGGCTGGTTCCGCAAGCTTTTGCCGCGCGAAGATCGCTTCTTCGACCTGTTCGAACGACATTCCCGCACCGTGGTCGGCGGCGCCGAGGCGCTGGAGCAGCTTCTCCAGGGCAGGGATATCGATCTCTGGTGCCAGAAAATCATCGATCTCGAAGATGAGGCCGACCACATCACCGCGGAAGTCCTGCTGGCGGTACGGCGCTCCTTCATCACGCCTTTCGATCGCGGCGACATCAAGGACCTGATCCAGTCGATGGATGACGCCATCGATATGATGCACAAGACGGTCAAGACGGTGAAGCTGTTCGAGCGCAAGGAGTTCGATCCGCTGATGCAGGAAATGGGTGGCGTCATCGTCGCCGCCGCCAAGCTGGTGGCCGAGGCGATCCCGCTGCTCAACAAGGTCGCAACGCATACTGTGCGCCTCAACGCCATCGCCGAAGAGGTGATGCGCGTCGAAAGCCGGGCCGACGACCTGCACGAGCAAGGGCTGAAGGATCTCTTCAGGAAGCACGGCAGCAGCGATCCGATGGCCTATATGATCGGCAGCGAGATTTATGGCCAACTGGAAAAGGTGGTCGACCGCTTCGAGGACGTCGCCAACGAGATCAGCGGCATCGTCATTGAGAATGTCTAGGTGATGGAAGCAACCATTGCCTTTCCCGTGCTGGCCGGCCTCGTCGCCGTCGCACTGTTCTTCGACTTTCTCAACGGCCTGCACGACGCCGCCAATTCCATCGCCACCATCGTTTCCACCCGCGTGCTGCGGCCGCAATATGCGGTGCTGTGGGCGGCATTCTTCAATTTCATCGCCTTCATGTTCTTCGGCCTCCACGTTGCCGAGACCGTAGGCAAAGGCATCGTCGACGTCAGCATCGTCACCCCGGCGGTGATCTTTGCAGCCCTGGTCGGCGCCATCGTCTGGAACATCGTCACCTGGATCGCCGGCATCCCTTCGAGCAGCTCGCATGCGCTGATCGGCGGCCTGGTCGGCGCCGGTGTGGCGAAGGCAGGCGTGGGCGCCATCGTTTGGACCGGGCTTGGCAAGACGGTCGCGGCAATCGTCTTGTCGCCAGCGACGGGCTTTATCCTGGCGCTCGTCCTGGTTCTCGTCGTCTCGTGGCTCTTCGTGCGCCAGACGCCGTTTGCGGTCGACAGCACCTTCCGCGTCATGCAGTTCTTTTCCGCCTCGCTCTATTCCCTCGGGCACGGCGGCAATGACGCCCAGAAGACCATGGGCATCATCGCCGTGCTGCTCTATTCGCAAGGCATGCTCGGCGCGACTTTCTACGTGCCGCTGTGGGTGGTCCTCACTTGCCAGTCGGCACTGGCGCTCGGCACCCTGTTCGGCGGCTGGCGCATCGTCCACACCATGGGCTCGAAGATCACCCGGCTGAACCCGATGCAGGGTTTTTGCGCCGAAACCGGTGGGGCGATCACGCTGTTTGCGGCGACCTGGCTCGCCGTTCCCGTATCGACCACCCACACCATCACCGGC
>NZ_RZRR01000547.1:0-3867 GCF_003998555.1 Mesorhizobium sp. M7A.F.Ca.CA.002.09.1.1
CGACAGCACGCTGCCGAAATCGCCGCGCGCGCCGACCGTGCCGACGCCCCCGGCATGCGCGTCGATCAGTCCGGCCGCCACCGCGGTGCCGGGGTTGAGACCAAGGTCTGCTGCTGCCTGCGCGGTCAATCCGCCGCCGAGTGCGGCACCGGCCGGCACGATCTCGGTGCCGATGCGCGCGAATGCCTCGTCGGCCAGCGCGCCGAGGCCGATCTTGCGGAAATACGTCTCGTCCCAGCGGCTCTCATGCGCCAGATAGGTCCATTTGGCGGTCAGCGTGCATTGCGAGCGGGCCAGCGAACCTGTCGCTTGCCAGGTCAGGAAATCGGTGAGATCGAATAAATAGCCGGCTTCATTCCAGGTCTCCGGCAAATTGCGCTTCAGCCACATCAGCTTCGGTGTCGCCATTTCCGGCGACATGACGCCGCCGACGTAATTCAGCACGGCGTGGCCGCTTGCCGTGCATTCGTCGGCCTCCGCGATGGCGCGGTGGTCGAGCCAGACGATGGTGTCCCAGCGCTTGTCGCCCGTGGTCGAGACGCTGAGCTGGCCGCCTTGCCGGTCGCGCACCACCAGCGAACAGGTGGCATCGAAGGAGATGCCGACGACCTCCTCGGCAGCTATGCCGGCCTTTTCGCGGGCAGCGCGCACGGCGGCGCAGACGGCCGACCAGATATCGCGCGAATCATGTTCGGCGTGATCGGGCTTCGGCTGGTTCATGGCGATCGGCCGCTCGGCGCGGCCGAGCAAGGTGCCGTTGGTGTCGAGAATGCCCGCGCGAGCGCTCCCGGTGCCGACATCGACCGCGCAAACGAACTGTTTCGTCAAGATGCTCTGTCTCTCGCTCCCAGGCCTGCAATCAGATCGGGCAATTGCAGCATGTCAGCGAATATAAAGTCCGGTTCACTCGACGCAAGCCGCGCTTTCAAGGTCGGGTTGCCGGCATGCGAGCCGCCGGTGAAGGCAAACACGCGCATCCCCGCCGCCCGCGCGGCAATGATGCCGGCCGGGCTGTCCTCGATGACGAGGCATTTGCGTGGATGGGCCCGCATGCTGGCGGCGGCATGCAGGAACAGGTCCGGCGCGGGCTTTCCCTTGGCCACCATGGTGGCACTGAACAGGTGCGGTTCCATCAGCCCAAGCAATCCGGTGACGTCGAGCGCGTAGCGGATGCGGTCGAGCGTGCCCGAGGACGCGACACAGAACGGCAGCCCAAGCTTCGGCAGCATCTTCTTGACACCGGCGATCGGCTTCAGCTCCTCGCGGAATTTGCGCATCAATTCGACGCGCATCTCGGTCAGGTGCAGGTCGGTGATATCGAGCCCGAAGTCGCGGCCGAGGATCTCGCGCACGCTTTTCATGCTCTTGCCGAGGAAATGCTCGTAGGCGGCATCCTCACTGACGCTGCCGCCGGCAAGCCTGACCATGCCGAGCAGCGCCGAGACGGAGAGCGCCTCGCTGTCGACCAGCACGCCATCGCAGTCGAAAATGACCAGTTCAGGCGTCATGGCCGAGAATGGCTCTCAGAGCTTGCCGGCGAGGTAGCGCGTCAGCGTGGCGCGCGCGCCATTCGCCCACAGCACGTTGAGCGCATGGGCAAAGGCCTCGACAAACGCCGTTGCGCGGCCGACATCGCCATAGATGTCCTCCATGGCGAGCCAGGCGGCGGGAGCGTCCTTTGCTGCCTTTGCCGTCGCCTGCAGCCGGTCCCAACTCGGGTCGTTGGGCTCGATGACGGCGCCGCTGTCCGTCGTGCCGAAGCAGTAGCGGCACCACAATGCCGATTCCAGGGCCAGGCCGGCGACGCTTTTCCCAGCCTTCAGCCGGTCGGCGATGGTCGGGATGATGAACTTCGGCTGGCGGTTGGAGCCGTCGAGGCAGAGCCGGCGCACCGTGTCGCCGATCTTCGGGTTGGAGAAGCGGCTCTCGATGAGCTGGTAATAGTCTTCCAGAACCGTGTCCGGCACCGGCGGCACCGTCGGGATGATTTCGTCCCGTTCGAGCTTGGCCAGAAAACCGCTCACCAGCGGCTCCTGCATCGCCTCATGCACGAAATGGATGTCCATCAGGCCGGCCGGATAGGCGATCGCTGCATGGCCGCCATTGAGGATGCGGATTTTCATCAGTTCATAAGGCGCAACGTCTTTGACGAACTGCACGCCGACCTTTTCCAGCGGCGGCCGGCCATCGGTGAAATGGTCCTCCAGCACCCACTGCCGGAACGGCTCGCAGAACACCGGCCAGTTGTCCTCGAGGCCGAAATCCTTGGCCAGGATGCCGCGCTCGCGGTCGGTGGTGGCCGGCGTGATGCGATCGACCATGCCGTTCGGAAAGGCGACATGCTCGCTGACCCAGTTCGCCAGATCCTCGTCGATCAAACGGGCCAGGCCGATGACGCCATCCGAGGTGACATGGCCATTGTGGGGAATGTTGTCGCACGACATCACGGTGAACGGCACGGTGCCTTCATCGCGGCGGCGCATCAGCCCGGCAAGGATGATGCCGAACACCGTCTTCGGCGTGGCGCCGGCCTGCGCGTCGGCGACGATGTCGGGATGGGTCGGGTTGAACACGACGGAGGCCGGGTCGATGAAATAGCCACCTTCGGTGATGGTCAGCGAAACGATCTTGATCGCCGGGTCGGCAAGCCGTTCGATCACACCGGCCGCATCGCCGGGCATCAGGAAGTCGATCATCGCGCCGGTGACGCGTGCGCTCATATGGCCGCTATCCTGCTCGACCACCGTGGTGAGCCAGTCCTGCTCTTCCAGTTTGCCGCGACCGATCTTTTCGCCGTCGAACACGCCGGCACCGATCAGCGCCCAGTCATGGCCGATGCCCGCATTGAACAGATCGTCGAGATAGACGGCCTGATGCGAGCGGTGGAAATTGCCGACGCCGAAATGCACGATGCCGGCCTTCAGCGTCGCGCGGTCATACTTCGGACCTGCGACGTTGGCGGGCAGCTTGGAGAGGTTAGAGGACGAGAGTTTCACGGTCATCTGTTTTACCCTTTGGCCGGGTTTCGGCCTTCGTTACGCTCCTCTCCCCGTCGGGGAGCGGATAAGGGGTGGCACTTGCTACGCGCCCGCTGAAGTCGGCCTCTGCTCCCCGCGGAGGGACGAGGAGCAGAGGCCGTCCCCCGCCCTCAACTCATCCACTGGCCGCCATCGACATTGTAGGTCTGGGCGACGATGTATTCGGCGTCGCTGCTGGCGAGAAACACAGCCATGCCGGTGAGGTCCTGTGCCGTGCCCATGCGGCCATACGGCACCGCCTCGCCGACCAGTTTCTTCTTCTCGCCCCTCGGCCGGTTCTCATATTTGGCGAACAGCGAATCGACGTGATCCCAGTGCTCGCCGTCGACGACGCCAGGGGCAATCGCGTTGACGTTGATGCGGTGCTTGATCAGGTCGAGCCCCGCCGACTGGGTCAGCGAGATGACGGCGGCCTTGGTGGCGCAATAGACGCCGACCAGCGCCTCGCCGCGCCGTCCGGCCTGGCTCGCCATGTTGATGATCCTGCCGCCCTTGCCTCGCGCGATCATCGAGCGGGCGGCTGCCTGCAGCATGAACAGCGTGCCGGCGACATTGACGGAAAACAACTTGTCGTAGCTTGCCCTGGTGATTTCGACGATCGGCGCCAGGTCGAACAGGGCGGCGTTGTTGATCAGGATATCGAGGCCACCGGTCTTCGTCTCGACGGCTTTCACCGCCGCCTCGATCGAGGCGAGGTCGGTGACGTCGAGCTTGACCGCATAGGCCTTGCCGCCAATCTCGGCGGCGGTCTTCTGCGCCGCCTCGAGATTGATGTCGCCGATGGCGACGGTTGCGCCTTCGCCGGCATAGGCTTCGGCGAAGGCGCAAC
>NZ_RZRR01000548.1:0-3855 GCF_003998555.1 Mesorhizobium sp. M7A.F.Ca.CA.002.09.1.1
GGCTGGGAAACCCGCCGTCACATCACGCGGCTGTGATGAGACGGCGGGAAGCTGTGCGGCGGTCATGCTTTCGTCATTTCCTTGGAGTTGGTAGGGTCACCGCGACTCCCACAACAAGCGCCCAACTGGCAGAACAAGGAAATCCCCATGGCTACGACCGCAGCAGCGTTGGTCTGGTATCTGGTAATCGCCGGTCCGCAAGGCGGCATGGTCGTGCTGCCCAGCACCTTCGACAAGCGCGAACAATGCACCGCCGCCATCACCGAATATCAGAAGCAGCCGACACCAGCCGGCTGGTCGGTGCAATGCGTGCCGAGCGCCTCGCCCTTCACCGACGAGGGTGACGCCGAAGAACCGTCAGCACAGTAGGCGTCAGCGGCGTGCGCTGACCGTCAGTTCCGGCTTCTGGCTGATGGTCTGGAATACCACGCAATAACGCTCGGTCAGCTTTAGTAGCGAGTCTATCCGCTCCTGCGGCTCATCGGTGTCGAGGTTGAAATTGAGCCGGATGGCGCGAAAGCCGACCGGCGCATCCTTGGCGACACCGAGCGTGCCGCGAAAATCGAGATCGCCTTCAGCCTCTACCGCGGCGGCGCCGAGTTTGAACTCGAGCGCCGTCGCCACCGCCTTCAGCGTCACCCCGGCGCAGGCGACCAACGCCTCCAGCAGCATGTCGCCCGAGCAGAGCTCAAGGCCTGAGCCGCCTGTTGCCGGATGCAGGCCGGCGATGGCGAGCGCCCTGCCCGTCTCCACCTTGCAGGCAACCGACTGGTCGTCGATCGAGCCCTTGGCGCGAAGCGTGATCATGGCCTGCGAAGCGTCGTCACGATAGGCCTGCTTCAGCGGCGCCTGCATGGCCTTCAGTTCGGTCGCATCCATCCGCTTTCCCCTTTCGTCGACTGCTTGCGTCACCGGCATGCGCCGTCCGGTCAAGATTTGCGCCGATCACCTTGGGAAGGCAATGCCATTCCGCAACAGGTGCCAGCCGCCTACACCGATATCCCAAATGGGACATTGACGGACAAGGTCCCAAAAAAGTCTGATCCGGGCAAGTCATCACTCCATTTCCCGGCGGTCCCCGATGCCTCGAACCCTCTCGACAAGGCCGAAACAGGATGGGTTTCGCGCGCCCGGCGAATTCGAACCCAAGTCAGGCTGCTGGATGATCTGGCCGGAGCGGCCGGACACCTGGCGCCTCGGCGCCAAGCCCGCGCAAAAACTGTTCGCCGATGTCGCCGCGGCGATCGCGCAAAGCGAGCCGGTGACGGTGGCGGCTTCTGCTCGCCAGTGGCAGAATGCCCGAGCGCGATTGCCTGGCCATGTGCGTGTCGTGGAGATGTCCACCAATGATTCCTGGCTGCGCGACAGCGGTCCCAACTTCGTCGTCAACGATCAAGGCGACGTGCGTGGCGTCGATTGGATCTTCAACGCCTATGGCGGTTTTGACGGCGGCCTCTATTCGCCATGGGACCTGGATGACCTTGCGGCGCAAAAAGTGCTCGAAATCGAGAACATGGATCGCTACCGCGCACCTCTGATCGCCGAGGGTGGCGGGTTGCAGTGCGACGGTCAGGGCACGCTCATCACGACGGAGCAATGCCTGCTCAACCGAAATCGCAACGCTCATCTCGGCAAGGCCGAGGTGGAGCGCCAGCTTGGCGACTATCTCGGTGTCGACACCGTCATCTGGCTGCCACGCGGCTTTGCCTTCGACGAGACCGACGGCCATGTCGACGACGTCTGCTGCTTCGTGCGCCCCGGCGTGGTCGTGCTGAGCTGGACCGACAATCGGGACGACCCACAATATGAGATCGTGCGCGAAGCCGAGGCGGTGTTGCGTTCGGCTCGTGATGCGAAGGGCCGCGCGCTGGAAGTTCACCGGCTGCCCCATCCCTTGCCGATCGAGATGACGCCGGAAGAAAGCGACAGCGTGGACCGGCTGGATTCGACCTGGGCGCGACCGGCCGGAAACCGGATCGCGGCGAGCTACATCAACTACTATCCGGGCAACAGCGTCGTGGTGGTGCCGCAGTTCGGCTGCGATCTCGATGTGAAGGCCAAGCGGACGCTGGCCGAGCTGTTTCCCGACCACCGAATAGTCGGCATCGAAAACTCGCGAGAGATCCTGCTGGGCGGCGGCAATGTCGCCTGCATCACCTTGCCGGTCTATGCCCCGCAACGACGTTGAGGGACGGAGCATGCCGAGAACACATAGCGAAAACGGAGGACATTCATGCGCGCTCTGATCTTCTCAACCCTGCTTGCCTGCGGCGTCTGCGCAAATGCGGCTTCGGCGGACGAGGAAAAGATCGTCAACGTCTACAACTGGTCCGACTACATCGCGCCGGACACGGCCGAGAAATTCGAGAAGGAAACGGGAATCAAGGTTCGTTACGACGTCTATGACGGCAACGAGGTGCTTGAGACCAAGCTGCTCACCGGCGGCTCCGGATATGACGTGGTCTACCCTTCAGCCTATCCGTTCCTCAAGAACCAGGTGAAAGCAGGGGCTTTCCTGGAACTCGACAAATCGAAGCTTGCCAACCACTCGAAGATCGATCCGCAAGCCCTCGCGCTGATCGCCGGCGCCGACCCGCAGAACCTGCATGCAGTGCCCTATATGGCGGTCACCGACGGCATTGGCTACAACGTCGCTGCGGTGAAGCAGCGGCTGCCGGACGGGCCGACAGATTCCTTCGCCATGGTCTTCGACGTCGATGTGGTCAAGAAGCTGTCCGATTGCGGTGTAGCTATCATCGATGCGCCGGCTGAAGTCATCCCGATGGCGATGAACTACCTTCACATCAACCCCAAATCGACCAGTCCCGACGACCTCGCCAAGGTCGAGGACCTGCTGGTCAAGGTGCGGCCCTACATCCGCTATTTCCATTCGTCGAAATACATCAACGACCTCGCCAACGGTGACATCTGTGTGGTGTTGGGCTGGTCGGGCGACATACTCCAGGCAAGGACCCGTGCGGCGGAATCCGTGAAGAAGCTGGAGATCGCCTATTCCATCCCCAAAGAAGGCACGCTCATCAACTTCGATACGATGGCGGTACCGAAAGATGCGCCGCATCCCGACAACGCCCAGGCCTGGATCAACTTCAATCTGCGGCCCGATATCGCCGCGGCCAATTCCAGCTATGTCTCCTACGCCAATGCGATACCGGAGTCCCTGCCGCTGATGGACAAGGCCATAGCCAGCGACCCCGGCGTCTTTCCGCCTGATGCCGTGAAGGCCAAACTGTTCGTGGTGGACAACAACGACCCAAAGCTGCTGCGATCCCAAAACCGCATGTGGACGCGCATCGTGACGGGACAATAGAGCAATTCCAGAAAAAGTGCGCAGCGGTTTTCCCGGGAAAAGCGCGTAGCGCTTTCCCTTGGGAATTGCGTCAAAGCAAAAAGACAGAGCCGGGCGGAAGCCGTCAGGCTCAAGCGGCTTCGCGGATGGCCGCCAGCAACTCGACCTGGGAGTGCACACCGAGCTTGCGATAGATCTGCTTGATGTGGTTGCGGACGGTCCCGGGCGAGATGGCGAGGCATCGCGAAATCGTCTTGGCGTTGCCACCATCGACCAGATGCCGCGCAATCTCGGTCTCGCGCCTGCTCAGCCGCGAGCGAGCGTCACCGATTGCGGCGCCCTTGTGCCGGAAGCGGCACAGATGGAGCAATCTTTCCAAAATGAGCCTTGTCGCGCTGCTTGCCGCGCAAGCCGTCGCCAGATCCTGCTCGCCAAACGGTTCTGCCCCGTTTCGCCTGAGAAAAGTGACATAGCCAGCGGTCAGCCGGTCGAGATTGAACACGCCGGTGATCTCGTCGAAACTGTCGGAAGGGCCGAAGAATTCGCGA
>NZ_RZRR01000549.1:0-3852 GCF_003998555.1 Mesorhizobium sp. M7A.F.Ca.CA.002.09.1.1
CATCCACAGAGCATCTCTCAAACAGGATAGAAGCCGCATGGCAATTGCCATGCGGCTTCTATCCTGTTTGAGAGATGCTCTGTGGATGACGCCGTTTCCCTCCGTTTCGAAGTGCGTTCGGGGCACTATTGCGGTCTGACCGGCAAGACGGATCTTCAAAAGTGTTTAATCGGCAGCGGCTTCGATGCCGATTTGGTCTTTGTCGAGCAGGGACTGGCACCGCATCACCTTCGTGTAACTCTTCTTGGCAAGTCGATCGAACTGGAGGCGCTTGCACCCGGACTCAGTATCGAGGGCAACCGGAATATCGCCGCAGGCCAGTCCGTTGTTGTGCCCCTTCCTGTCGTCCTGCTCGTAGGCGAGATGTCCATTGCTTTGTCCGTGCAGGATGCAGAGCCGCCTGGTTCGACCGGCATACCGCGCCTACCGATCGGTGTGCTCGCCATGGTCATAATCAGCTCACTCGGGATCGGCGCGCTTTCAGGCACGATCTCCTATCTTGGCAATGCAAGTGGATCGAGCCCCAATTCACTTCGGGCTGAAGTCGCGTCCAGAACGATCAGTCACCGCGCTGACAATGAACTTACGGAGGCAGCGGCCCAAGAGCTGCAGGAGGAAGTCGATCGAGCGGGTCTTCTCGACGTCAAGATTGGGTCGGCAAAGGGTGTTGTGACCGCCGAAGGCACCGTCACGTCTGAATCGGTCATCAGTTGGCAGAAGCTTCAGCAATCGTTCGATCGTCGCACCAAGGGTACTCTAACACTGGTGAACGGAGTGCTCATCAAAGAGGAGAAGGCGCCATCCGCAATCGCGGTCGAAGCTGTGTGGCATGGGGTCCAACCATATATTGTCATCGACAGCGAGAAGTATTTTGTCGGCGCCATTTTGGCTGATGGATGGGTGGTCGAACGTATTGAGGACAGCCGTGTGCTGCTGAGCAGGAATGGCCGCATTGCTGCTCTCCAATATTGAAAGCTCGCAGGCCCCATCAAGCAGCACTCTATGGCCAGCCAAACATCCTGTCGCGCTCGGTGCTGACAAGCTGGCTGCGTTGGAAACATTTGCTGCCCAGCCATTTCGCGCCTGCTTGTGGCTCTCATGCAGGGTCACGCGCTGGCCAAGGCTGAGGCGCCTTCGGAGTTCGAAAGCCACGTTTCATGGCGTAACAGCAGAGTAAGTCTCAACCGATTGCAAAGGTGTCTCGATGGCCAACGTCCTGCGTGACTTCATCAAGCGTGCGCCGGCCAGCCCGGATTTAATGGTTGCGTTGATGCTGCTTCTGGCTGTCGCGATGATGGTCATGCCTATCCCGGTCGTGGTGGTCGACGCCCTGATAGGATTCAATATGGGGTTGGCCATACTGCTGATGATGGTTGCCCTGTATGTCAGTACTCCACTTGATTTTTCCTCTTTGCCCGGCGTTATTTTGATTTCCACTGTATTCCGTCTCGCGCTCACGGTCGCAACGACGCGACTGATCCTGGCCGAGGGGGAGGCCGGCAGCATTATTCATACTTTTGGCGATTTCGTCATTTCAGGCAATATCGTGGTGGGTTTCGTCATATTTCTGGTCGTCACCATGGTGCAATTCATGGTCCTCGCGAAGGGTGCCGAACGGGTGGCAGAAGTGGCGGCGCGTTTCACGCTGGATGCTCTGCCGGGCAAGCAAATGGCGGTCGACGCAGAGCTACGCAACGGCCACATCGATGCCAACGAATCCCGCCGGCGGCGCGCCGAATTGGAGAAGGAAAGCCAACTCTATGGCGCGATGGACGGCGCGATGAAATTTGTGAAGGGCGATTCCATCGCCGGGCTGGTGGTTATCTGCATCAACATGCTGGGTGGAATTTCGATCGGCCTGCTCTCCAAGGGCATGTCCTTCGGCGAGGTACTGCATCACTACACTCTGCTGACGATAGGCGATGCATTGATATCGCAGATTCCGGCCCTTCTGCTCTCCATTACTGCGGCGACCATCGTCACCCGTGTGACTGGGACGGCGAGGATCAACCTCGGTACAGAAATGGTCAGTCAGCTCACGGCCAGCACTCGAGCCTTGCGACTGGCGGCCGGCGTCCTGGTTGTAATGGGGTTCGTTCCTGGGTTTCCCCTCCCCGTCTTTCTGATGCTGGCCGCAGTGTTCGCTGCGGTAAGCATTGTCAAGGCTGATGTGCTGGGCGCCGGCACTGCCGATGCGAAAGGTGGAACTGCAGCGGAGCCTAAGCAAGCCGCGCCTGCGAAGGAATTCCCGATCGCATTTTTTCTAGCGCCAGATCTTATGCAGGCGGTCGATCAAGCCGAATTGCAAAAACATATTGGGCGCGTTTCGCTCCTGGTCACAGCCGATCTGGGCATTATCGTTCCTCGCATCCCTGTCTTGGTTGACGAGCAGCTGCCTGAATCGCAATTCCGAATTGATGTCGAGGGCGTGCCAGTCGAACAGGACGCCTTAGATCCAAACCAGATGGCGCTCCGAGCCGATGTAGCGCACGTCGACTCGAGCGGTGTCCCCCTTAGACGTGAGCCGAAAACGGACAGACTCCCGGTTGAACATACCCCTGCAAAGGCCCTTACGGGCGCCGGCACGGAGCATAGGGCTCCCGGCGAACTCCTCGCCTTGCGCGTCCATGCAGCGTTGACCCGCTACGCACCGCGATTGGTGGGCATCCAAGAGACCCGACATTTCCTGGGCCGAATGGAGCAGGAATATTCTGAGCTTGTGAAAGAGGTGCTACGCACGACGCCGATTCCTCGGATTGCCGATGTTCTGCGCCGCCTCCTGGAGGAAGGTATCCCAATCCGCCACACCCGTCTCGTGTTGGAGGCATTGGCCGAATGGAGCGAGCGTGAGCAGAACGTTGCCCTGCTGACGGAATATGTCCGTTCTGGTTTGAAGCGACAGATCTGCCACCGCCATGCCAACACGGAGGGCATCGTGTCCGCCCTGGTCGTCGAGCGCGAGAGCGAGGATGTGATGCGTGGCGCGGTTCGAGATTCGGATGCAGGCCCCTATCTCGCACTGGAGGATCGGCAAAGCGAAGCGATGCTATCACAGATACGTCAGGTCCTTTCGAACGCAGAACCGGGTCAAACCCGCCCTATTCTGTTGACGTCGATGGATGTCCGACGTTTCGTCCGCGGCTTTCTGACGCGAAACGGGGTTGATCTCGCCGTGCTGTCTTATCAAGACCTCGCCTCCGACTTTACAATTCGCCCCGCAGGATCCGTCACACTCCCGCACGGATCGAACAGCGGATTGTTAGAGTAGTCCCACCTTTCCTAACTGAACGCCACGCGCCTCCCCGATAACTGAGAGATAACATGAATAGTAATACAGTTTCTCCATCGCCTATGTTTCTGCGCCGGAACTCACTTCTTTTTGCCGTACTCGCCATTCTGCCTTTGGGCGGTTGCGCCAGCTGGCAAAAGCCGGCTCTTTCCGTGCAGGAGACATCTTCCCCCGAGTTGCTCAGCGCCGATCAAATCGATCCGGCTATGCGCGAACGCATTTTGCGCGAAGTTGGTCAGGATGTTCAAGAGCGGGCTTTGCGGGATGAGGTGAAGCAGCACCCGGACAATGTTGATGCGGCGATACGACTTACAAATGCCTTGGTGGGCCAGAAGCGCCCGCACGAAGCGGTTGAGGTGCTCGACAGCGTCTTGGTTGCAGCCCCAGGAAACGTACGTGCATTGAATGCGAAGGGCGTGATTTTGGACATTGAGGGGCGGCATGACGCGGCACAGGCCCTGTATCGGCGAGCTCTCGAAAACGAGCCAGGCAATCAGATGGTGCAGCATAACTTCAATCTGTCGCTTGCCTTTAACGGCAAGTCCGAACAACCAAGGTTAGCA
>NZ_RZRR01000054.1:0-12218 GCF_003998555.1 Mesorhizobium sp. M7A.F.Ca.CA.002.09.1.1
ATGCGAAGTATGGCGTTGTCGAGCGGGTGGTTGCCGACTTTCAGGCCATGAAGCGGGATGGAACGGTTTTTGCGGGCCAGAAGATCGCCGACCTCATCACCGTCAACGGTGCGCGCGTTGTCGCGGACGACGGCACCTGGGGACTGGTGCGCGCCTCGTCGAACAAGCCGGAACTGGTCGTGGTCGTCGAAAGCCCGGTGTCGTCGCAGCGTCGACGGGAGATGTTCGAGGCTGTCGACACCGTGCTGCGCCGCAGCCCCGAGGTGGGCGCCTACAACCAGACCTTTTGAATGGTGGTTGAATGACCGAGCGGATTGTCAGTTTTGTCATGAGCGGCGGGGTCGGCTCGCGGTTGTGGCCGCTGTCGCGCGAGGACAATCCCAAGCAGTTCCACGATCTGTCCGGCGACGGCTCGATGCTGGCCAAGACCTTGCGCCGGCTGACGGCCCGGCCGGAAGGCGAAACGCCGATCTTCCTGATTGCCGCGGAGCGCCATGCCGACCGCGTTCACGCCGATCTTGCCGGCCTCGACCTCGCCGGCGGCGGGCCGCTGTTCGAGCCGACCGGGCGCAACACAGCCGCCGCCGTCGCACTGGCGACGCTGCGCACACTGTCCGAGTTCGGCGACAGCCTGGTGCTGGTGGTGCCGTCGGACCATGAGATATCGACCCCGCGCCAGTTCTGGCAGAGCGTCGAAGCCGGCACCGAGGCAGCGCGTAGCGGCCGGCTGGTGGTGTTCGGCATCAGGCCGACACAGCCCGAGACCGGCTACGGCTATATCGAGGTTGCGGCCGAAAGCGGCGGCATCTTCGACGTGTCGCGCTTCGTCGAAAAGCCGGATCTTGCGACTGCGCAAAGCTATCTCAAGGCCGGAAATTTCTACTGGAACACCGGTATCTTCCTTTTTCGCGCCAGCGCCATGCGTGATGCCTTCATAGCGTTCCAGCCGGATATCTGGCAGGCCACCGAAGCAGCGTACAAGGCAGCGACATCGGATTTGTCCGGCCTTTACATGCCGCTAGAACTCTACGCCGCCATTCCGTCGAACTCGATCGACTACGCCATCATGGAGCGGGCAAAAGACATCGCGATGGTGCCGGCCGGCTTCCGCTGGAACGATCTCGGCTCATGGCAGTCGCTGCTCGATGTCGGCCCCGCCGACGACCGGGGCAATGTCATCATCGGCGACGTCGTCGCCATCGATTGCGAGAATTCCTACATTCGCAGTGACGGCCGCCTGCTGTCGGCGATCGGCATGAAGGACATCGCCATCGTTTCGACATCGGATGCCACCTTCGTCGCTCCGGTCAGCCACAGCCAACACGTCAAGAAGATCGTCGAGCAGCTCGAAAAATCGGGTCGCCTGGAAACCAGGTTCACGCCGGCGCATGACCGCGTCATCGAAAGCGGCGCCTGGCGGCGGCGCGTGCATCACTGGCTGTTTCAGGAGACCTTGCCGCTGTGGTCGACATCGGGCGTCGACGAACGCCATGGCGGCTTTCACGAAGCGCTTGGCCTGGACGCTTCGCCGTTGATGAAGCCCAAGCGCATGCGCACCACGGCGAGGCAGGTCTATGCCTTCGCCGTTGCCCGGGCGCGCGGCTGGGACGGTCCGGCCGACCGGCTGATCAGCCACGGCATCGCCTTCATGGCCGGCAAGGGCCGCACCGACAAGGGCGGCTGGGTTCGGACGCTGAATGTTGACGGTTCGGTTGCCGACGCCACCGAGGATGCCTACGATCATTCCTGCGTGCTCCTGGCACTGGCGCATGCGCATATGTCTGGCAATCCCGACGCCTTGCGCCTCGGCGAGGAAACCTTCGCCTTTCTCGATGCGCATCTCGAAGACAGCCGCATGACCGGCTTCCTTGAGACATCGGATGGCAAAGGCGAGCGCCGCTCCAACCCGCATATGCACCTGCTTGAGGCCTTCCTCGCCTGGCACCAGGCGACCGGCGAGCGCGCCCATCTGCGCCGCGCAGCGCGCATCATCGACCTCTTCCGCAGTCATTTCTTCGATCCGGAAAGCTGGACGCTTGGCGAGTATTTCGATGCCGAATGGAAACCATCCGCCGGCGAGAAAGGCTCGTGGACCGAGCCTGGCCACCATTTCGAATGGGCCTCTTTGTTGGTCGATTTCGCCGGGCGCAGCGGCCAGGCCGAGTTGAGCGGCTTTGCCAGGAAACTCTACGCCTCGGCCATCGCCAATGGCCTCAACCGCGCCACCGGGCTTGCCTATGGCGCCGTCTCGCGGCAGGGCCTGCCGCTCGACCTGATATCGCGCAGCTGGCCGCAGGCCGAAGCCGTGAAGGCGGCGATCGCACTGGATGGCTCGGGCGGCCCCGATCTGAAGCCCGAGATCGAAGCGCGCGTCGGCCGGCTGTTCCGCTGGCACATCGACCCGGCGCCGCTCGGCCTGTGGATCGACCGCATCGACGAGCGCGGCCGCTCACTGGCATCGGACGTTCCGGCCAGCATCTTCTATCATCTGGTCTGCGCGCTGACCCAGTATCTGGACAGCACGGCCGACCTGAAGGCGTAAGGGCAGCCTCAGTACGGGCTCGCCACATCCCCGGTCTCGACATAGATCGACTTCAGCTGCGAATAGAGCGCCAGTGCGGCCAGTGAATTCTCACGCCCGATGCCTGACTGTTTGAAGCCGCCGAACGGGATTTCCACCGGCGTCAGATTATACGCGTTGATCCAGCAGGTGCCGGCCTGCAGTTCGGCGATGACGCGGTGGGCGCGCGGCAGGTCGCGCGTGAAGACGCCGGCAGCGAGGCCGAATTCGGTGTCGTTGGCGCGGTCGATCACCTCGTCCTCGCCGTCGAATTTCAACACGCTCATCACTGGTCCGAAAATTTCTTCACGGGCGATGCGCATGCCATCGGTCACGCCGGTGAACACCGTCGGCTCGACGAAGAAGCCGCCCTGAAAGCCCTGCAGCGAAGGCACATTGCCGCCGCAAGCAAGCGTCGCTCCATCCTGCTTGCCGATCTCGATATAGCCGGCCACCTTGTCGTGCTGCGCCTTGGAGACCAGCGGTCCCATCTGGGTTTCGGGATCGAGCGGGTCGCCGATGCGGATTTTCTTGGTCCGCTCTATCAGACGGTCGACAAAGCGGTCGTGGATGCCGCTCTGCACGAAGACGCGCGTGCCGTTGGAGCAGATCTGTCCGGTCGAATAGAAATTGCCGAGCATGGCGCCGCCAATGGCGTTCTCGATGTCGGCATCGTCGAACACGATCAGCGGCGACTTGCCCCCGAGTTCCATCGTCGCGTGCTTCATCTTCGAGCCGGCAAGCGACAGCACCTTGCGGCCGGTCGGCACCGAACCGGTCACCGAGACCTTGGCGACGACATCGTGGCCGACAAGCCCGGCGCCGACATCGCCATAGCCCTGCACAACGTTGAACAAGCCGTCGGGTAGCCCCGCTTCGCTGTAGATCTCGGCCAGTGCCAGCGCCGACAGCGGCGTGTTTTCCGACGGCTTGAACACCATGGCATTGCCCATGGCGAGCGCCGGTGCCGATTTCCAGCCGGCGATCTGGATCGGGTAGTTCCATGCGCCGATGCCGACACAGACGCCGAGCGCTTCGCGCCTTGTGTAGGCGAAGGGTCCGCCGAGATCGACCGACTCGCCGTTGTAGGCGGCAACGGCACCGCCGAAATATTCAAGGCAGTCCGCAGCCGAGGGCGCATCCGCCACCAACGTTTCCTGGATCGCCTTGCCGGTGTCCAGCGTCTCGATGCGAGCGAGGTCGGCGTTGCGGGCGCGTAATATGTCGGCGGCGCGGCGCAGGATGCGCCCGCGCTCGACCGGCTTCAGCCGCGCCCAGGCGGGCTGCGCCGCCCGCGCGGCCTCGACGGCGAGTTCCAGCACGTTCGGCGTTGCCGAACGCAGCATGGCGATGGTCTCGCCGGTTGCCGGATAGATGACCGGCAGCGGGGCGCCGCCTTCGTCCTCGATGTAGCGTCCGTTGACATAGTGCGATGCCGTGGGCTGAGCGCGCATGGAAGTCTCCAGATTGTCTTTCGCGGCATGCGGATCGTGCAGTCACACGATCATGCTCTATCTGTCCGACGCCTGCCAGCGCGGATTGATCCATGGTTCCTGGTTGGACGGCGCCAGCGGCGTGCGGCCAAGGATGTGATCGGATGCCTTCTCGCCGGTCATGATCGACGGCGCATTGAGATTGCCGTTGGTGACGCGCGGGAAGATCGAGGAATCGGCGACCCGCAATCCTTCGACGCCGATGACCCGGCACTCCGGATCGACGACGCTCATCACGTCGTCGGCGCGGCCCATCTTGCAGGTGCCGCAAGGATGGTAGGCGCTCTCCGCGTGATCCCGGATGAAGATGTCGAGATCGTCGTCCGACTGCACGTGGCTGCCCGGCGATATCTCCTTGCCTCGATAGGGATCGAACGCCGACTGGCCGAAGATCTCGCGGGTCAGCCGGATGCAGTGGCGGAACTCCGCCCAGTCGTCTGGATGCGACATGTAGTTGAAGTGGATCATCGGTTTCGATTTCGGGTCCGGCGAGCGCAGCGTCACCGACCCCCGCGACTTCGAGCGCATCGGTCCGACATGCGCCTGGAAGCCGTGCGACTTGGCCGCCGCCTTGCCGTCATAGCGGACTGCCGCGGGGATGAAATGGTACTGGATGTCGGGGTAGTCGACGCCGGCACGCGATCGCACGAAGGCCGCCGCTTCGAAATGGTTGGTGGCGCCTAGCCCGTTCTTGAGGAACAGCCACTGCGCCCCGATGAGCGCTTTCGAGAACGGATTCAGCACCGAATTGAGCGTGATCGGCAGCAATGATTCCTGCTGGATGTAGAGCTCCATATGGTCCTGCAGGTTGCGGCCGACGCCGGGCCTGTCGGCCACCACCGGAATGCCGTTTTCGCGCAGATGCTCGGCCGGACCGATGCCGGACAGCATCAGGATCTTGGGCGAATTGATCGACGATGCGGCGACGATTACCTCACGTCGCGCCTTAACGACCTGAATCTGTTTGTGAGCTTCGATCTCGACGCCGATGGCGCGCTGATTCTCGATGATCACCCGCCGCGCAAAGCCCTTGACCAGACTGACGTTTTTGCGCTTCAGCGCCGGCTTCAGATAGGCTGATGCCGCCGACCATCGGCGGCCGCCGCTGATGGTCTGCTCCATCGGCCCAAAACCTTCCTGCTTGGAACCGTTATAGTCCTCCGTCAGTTCGAACCCGGCCTGGCGGCCAGCCTCGACGAAGGCGCCATAGAGCGGATTTTTACGCGAGCCGCGCTGCACATGCAGCGGCCCGCCGTGCCCGCGCCAGCCATCCTCGCCGCCATCCGAATCCTCCATGCGCTTGAAATAGGGGAGCACGTCGGCGAAGCCCCAGCCGGCCGCACCCTCTTCGGCCCAATGGTCGAAGTCGCGGGCGTGGCCGCGCACATAGACCATGCCGTTGATCGAGGACGAGCCGCCGATAACCTTGCCGCGCGGTGTCGCCAGCACACGGCCGCCGAGATGCGGCTCCGGCTCGCTGGCAAAGCCCCAGTCGTAGAGGCTCATGTTGAGCGGGATCGACAGCGCCGACGGCATCTGGATCAGCGGCCCGATATCGCTGCCGCCGAATTCGATGACGATGACCGAATGCTTGCCGTCTTCCGACAGGCGATAGGCCATGGCCGAGCCGGCCGAGCCGGAGCCGATGATGACGAAATCCGCTTCAAGCATGGTTCATATGCGCCATGAAATCGGCGAGCGAGACATTGCCGCCGGTAGCCACAACAAGGACGGTCTTGTCCTTCACATCCACCTTGCCGCCGAGCAATGCCGCGATCGACGCCGCCCCCGACGGTTCGAGCACCAGCTTCATGCGCTCGAAGGCGATCCGCATCGCGCGCCGCACCGATTGGTCGTCGACGGTGATGCCGTGAACACCCGCCGTCTTGACCGCGGCAAACGGAGCATCGCCCGGCCGTCGCGACATCAAACCGTCGCAGATCGATTTCGGCCCGATCGGCATCGTCTCGATGCTGCCATGCGCCAGCGACGAGCCCATGCCATTGAAACCTTCCGGCTCGACGCCGATGATCTCTGTGGCGGGCGACAGATAATGGAAGGCGAGCGAAACGCCGCCGATCAACCCACCGCCACCGACCGAGCAGAACAAGAGGTCGGCGCTGGCACCTTTGGCTTCGAGTTGGTCAAGCGCTTCGAGGCCGGCGCCCGCCTGGCCGGCGACGATCTCCGGATCGTCGAATGGATGCAGCAGCGCCAGGCCCTCTGTCTCGGCGATCTCGCGCGCCTTGGCGGCGGCGACTTCCTCCCGCGCGCGCTCGCCATGGTCGGTCAGCACGACGCGGGCGCCATAGCCCGCCGTGGCATCACGCTTGGCGGCCGGTGCGTCGATCGGCATGACGATGGTGACGGGAACGCCAAGCGCCTGGCCGGCAGCCGCCAGCCCTTGCGCGAAATTGCCGGAGGAGTAGGCGACGACGCCCTTCTTCGCTTCGTCAACTGAAAGCTGCTTCAGGCGCCAATAGGCGCCGCGCACCTTGAATGAGCCGGCCCATTGCAGCGATTCCGGCTTGATGAAGACGCGGGCGGCGCCGGTCTCGCGGGCTAGTGCCGTCGATTCCAGCAGCGGCGTGATCTGCGTCGCCCTGGAGGTGACGGCATAGGCCTGCTTGAGATGGTCAAGGGAGGGGACGAGAAGGTCTGACATCATTCGCCTCGCGGATACCGTTTGCTCTCTTCGAGATTGTCGAGGTTCATGTGATTGCGCATGTAACGCTCGGACGCCTTTTGCAGGGGTTGGAAATCCCAGGGGTAATAGGCGCCGTTGCGCAGCGCCGGATAGACGACCCAGCGGCGCGCCTGGCTTTCGCGGACAGCGGCGTCGAAGCCGGCCATGTCCCAGCGTGTCTGGACCTTGTCCATGAATGCCGCCACCAGGCCCGCATTGGCCGCGTCGTCGGCCAGATTGTCCCGTTCGAGCGGATCGGCTTCGAGATCGAACAGTTGCGGCGGATCGAGCTCGCAATGGACGAATTTGTATCTGCCGTCGCGGATCGCCACCAAAGGCGCATTGGACCCTTCGGCGGCATACTCCATCAACACCGGCGCGGTGCGCTCGATGCCCTCGGTGAGCGGCAGCAGCGACTGGCCGTCGGTCCACGGCGCGATCGCAGCGATGTCGATGCCGGCGAGATCGCAAAGCGTCGGCGCCACGTCGAGATTGGAGACCGGCGTCTCGATCAGCCCGGCGCGAACGCCCTTGCCGGCAATCATCAGCGGCACCCGCGCCGAACCCTCGAAGAAGCTCATCTTGAACCACAGGCCGCGCTCGCCGAGCATGTCGCCGTGATCCGAGCAGAACAGGATGATTGTGTCGTCCGCCATGCGTGTACGCTCGAGAACGTCCAGGATCTCGCCCAGCTTGTCGTCGACATAGGAGATGTTGGCGAAATAGCCCTGCCGCGAACGACGCACCTGCTCCGGTGTGATCTCGAAAGAGGGATAGTCGCTGGCGTGGTACAGCCGCCGGGAATGCGTATCCTGCTGGTCATACGCGATGAACCCGGTTTCCGGGTCCAGCGCCCGGCAATGCTCATAGAGATCCCAATACTGCTTGCGCGCGACATAGGGATCGTGCGGATGCGACAGCGAGACAGTGAGGCACCAAGGCCGATGGTTCGCATCGTCCTGTTCGCGCGAAAGCTGATAGAGCTTCTGCGTGGCCAGGAACACGACCTCGTCGTCATACTCCATCTGGTTGGTGATCTCGGCGACGCCTGCACCGGTCACCGAGCCCAGATTGTGATACCACCAGTCGATACGCTCGCCGGGCTTGCGGTAATCCGGCGTCCAGCCGAAATCGGCTGGATAAATGTCGGTCGTCAGCCGCTCCTCGAAACCATGCAACTGGTCCGGCCCAACGAAATGCATCTTGCCCGACAGGCAGGTGTAGTAGCCGGCGGCGCGCAAATGATGGGCAAAGGTCGGGATCGATGAGGCGAATTCGGCGGCATTGTCATAGACGCCGGTGCGCGACGGCAATTGCCCGCTCATGAACGAGGCACGGCCCGGCGCGCAGAGCGGCGAGGCCGTGTAGTTGTTGGCAAAGCGCGCCGAACGCGCGGCCAACGCTTTCAGATGCGGTGTATGCAGAAACTCCGCCGGTCCGTCCGGAAACAGGGTTCCGTTGAGCTGGTCGACCATGACGATCAGGAAATTGGTTCGCTTCATTGTCACTGTTTGCGCCGCTCGCCAAGTTTGGTTTCGAGATAGTCCTCGACCAGCGCGATCGCGGTCGCGGCATCGGGCACGCCGTCTTTCAGCGCCCGCCTGATGTAGAGCCCGTCGATCATCGCCGCGGTCGCTTCGGCGGCGCGGTCGGCTTCGGCTCTGGGCAAGATCCCGGTCAGCCCGCTCATCAGGTTCGAGTGCAGCCGCCGCGCGTAGACCTTGAGCAGCCGGCGCAAGGCCGATGATTTCTGCGCCTCGACATAGAAGGCGAGCCAGGCGGCGATGGTTTCCGGCTGGAACTGGATGTCGGAGAAATTGACAGCGACCACCGCCGAGACCCTTTCGCGCGCGCTATTGGCCGAGCCAAGGGCGCGCAACGTATCGGCTGTAAGCTCCGCCAGTATGTGCCGCATCGTCGCCAAGAGCAGCTCGTCCTTGGCACCAAAATAATGATGGGCAAGGGCGGACGACACGCCGGCGCGTCCGGCGATCTCGGACATGGTCACGTCGAGCGAACCGCGCTCGCCGATCGCCGAGATCGTCGCGTCGATCAGCGCCTTGCGGCGCAGCGGTTCCATTCCGATTTTCGGCATCTCGCCATGATCCTTTGAGAGAACAGGATTATTTTTTATTGACGCGTCAATCAACAAAAAAATCGGCCGCGATCTCGGCTGTACCAAGCGATTGTACGCCTCCAGCCCTTCACGAAACCGGCACGATTGTTTATCTTTGAACAATAGATGCGAAATGCGCCGTGAGCCGACATGCCAGGCCGGCGCCAAGGATGGAGACCGCCATGACCGCATGCATCGTCGGATGGACGCATTCGCGCTTCGGCAAGCTTGAGGGCGAAACGCTCGAAAACCTCATCGTCAAGGTGGCAACGGACGCGCTCGACCATGCCGGCATCGGTCCCGACGAGGTCGACGAGATCGTGCTCGGCCACTTCAACGCCGGTTTTTCGGCGCAGGATTTCACCGCCAGTCTGGTGCTTCAGGCCGACGACCGGCTGCGCTTCAAGCCGGCGACGCGTGTCGAGAACGCTTGCGCCACCGGATCGGCGGCGGTCCGCCAAGGCATCCGCGCCATCGACGCGAATGCCGCTCGCATCGTGCTGGTGGTCGGCGCGGAGCAGATGACGACGACGCCGGGGCCGGAGATCGGCAAAAACCTGCTCAAGGCGTCCTATCTGCCCGAGGACGGCGAGACACCCGCGGGTTTCGCCGGCGTCTTCGGCAAGATCGCGCAGGCCTATTTCCAGCGTTATGGCGATCAGTCGGATGCGCTGGCCATGATTGCCGCCAAGAACCACAAGAACGGCGTCGACAATCCCTATGCGCAGATGCGCAAGGATTTCGGCTATGAGTTCTGCCGCCAAGAGAGCGAGAAGAACCCCTTCGTTGCCGGTCCTCTGAAGCGCACCGACTGCTCGCTGGTCTCCGACGGCGCCGCCGCCCTTATCCTTGCCGACACCGCCACGGCACTGAAGATGCGCCGTGCCGTTGCCTTCCGCGCCAACGAACATGTGCAGGATTTCCTGCCGATGTCGAAGCGCGACATTCTGACCTTCGAAGGCTGCGAGCAGGCCTGGAACCGGGCGCTGAAATCGGCCGGCGTGACGCTCGACGATCTGTCCTTCGTCGAAACGCATGACTGCTTCACCATTGCCGAACTGATCGAGTACGAGGCGATGGGCCTTGCCAAGCCGGGAGAGGGGGCGAAGCTGGCGTTGGACGGCACAACGGCCAAGGATGGTCGCCTGCCGGTCAATCCGTCCGGCGGGCTGAAGGCCAAGGGCCATCCGATCGGCGCCACTGGCGTGTCCATGCATGTCTTGACCGCCATGCAGCTTGTCGGTGAGGCCAGCGGCATCCAGGTGCCGGGCGCAAAACTGGGCGGCATCTTCAATATGGGCGGTGCGGCGGTCGCCAACTACGTTTCCATTCTCGACCGGATCAGATAAACCGCCCGCATTTGCGGGAGGTGACATGACAAATCCGGTTCTGATCGAAGTCTTGCGCGGCGCGATCGTCGAGAGCGCGCATCGCGGCTCAGTCGCGGTCTTCGATGGCGACGGCAAGCCCGTGTGGGAGATCGGCGATACGGCCAAGCCGGTGTTTCCGCGCTCGGCGGTCAAGGCGATCCAGGCCTTGCCGTTGGTCGAAAGCGGGGCGGCGGATGCCTATGGTTTCGGCAACCGCGAACTGGCGCTCGCCTGCGCCTCCCACTCGGGCGAGCCGGCACATGTCGACCTTGCGCGATCCATGCTGGCCAAGGCTGGGCTGGACGGATCGGCGCTCGAATGCGGCACGCATTGGCCATCCAATCATGACGCCGAGATTGCGCTCGCCCGCGCCGGCGGCTCGCCGAACGCCTTGCACAACAATTGTTCCGGCAAACATTCCGGCTTCCTCTGCACCTGCGTCCACGCCGGCATTGCGCATCGCGGCTATGTCAAGCCGGGACACGGCCTGCAGGACATGGTGCGCGACGCCATGCAGTCGGTGACGGGCGCTGTCCATGGTGAGGACCAGCGTGCCATCGACGGCTGTTCGATCCCGACCTACGCGGTGCCGCTCAGGAGCTTCGCGCTCGGCTTTGCCCGCATGGCCACGACATCAGGTTTTGGCCCAGAGCGAGCCAAGGCTGCAAAGCGGCTGCTTTCCGCCTGCATGGCCGAGCCCTTCTTCGTTTCCGGCAGCGGCCGCGAAGACGTCGCGTTGATGGAGGCCGCACCAGGGCGGATTTTCACGAAGGGCGGCGCCGAAGGCGTCCATTGTGCCGCAATTCCGGAACTTGGCCTCGGCATCGCACTCAAATGCGATGATGGCGCCGGCCGCGCCGGCGAAGCCATGGTTGCCGCCGTCCTTGCCAAACTGTTGCGTGCCGACGAGGCCTTGGCGGCGAAGCTGCTCGAATTGGCAAACACGCCCATCGAAAATCGCAACGGTGCCAAAGTCGGAGCGCTGAGGCCGACGGCAACTCTCAAGTGACGTGATTGCGCTCGACGGTCAGATGCGCGTAGCCGCTACCGTTTGACGAGGCGAGATCGCCTGTCGCGGGCTCCGCCCAGCGCTGGCCGACAACCGCACCGTTCAGCGCGCCGTCGATGACATTGTCTGAAATGACGGCCGTACCGGCGCCCTCGACCACGGATACGACGATCCCGGTTCCTGCCTTGCGGATGATGTTGCCGGTGGCGACGACATTGCGCAGGTACGGGCCCCAGCCGATCTGCATGCCATAGAGTGGCGCGTTCTCGATGACATTGTTGGAAACGGTGGTGTCGGCCTCAACGCCGATGCCGACGCCAAATCCCGGCGAGTCGGCGGGGTAGGGGCCGCTGGTCGACAGATTGCGCACGATGTTGCCGGAACAGACGCCCATGCGGCCGCCTTCGTTGAAATTGACGATCGAGATGCCGTTGGCGGCGCCGTCGACGATGTTGTTGCTGATGATGGCGCCTTCGAACGAGAACTCGGAATAGATCGCCGTTTCGCCAGAGCGCGAGCAGGTGTTGCCCGATATCTGCAGGTTGCTGGCGCTGTTGGCGCGGATGGCCGAGAAGGCGCAGTCCGAGACGATGTTGCCCGAGATGACGACATTGCCGGCGCGAAAGGCATTGATGCCGTTGCCGTTCTGCCCGGTTCCGCCGCTGCGTGCCTGGATCCCTTGGACGCGGTTGCCGGTGACCATGGTGCCGTCTTCGGCCACCTGCCAGCGGTGTACGAGGATGCCGCCATTGGCGCAGTCGGAAACGGTGTTGCCCGTGATGGCCAGCCCGCCGGCTTCGACCGAATAGATGCCGGCATCGGCGGCGCCCGATATCTCACAGCGCTCGATCCGGCCGATCGCGTGTTCCAGCGCCAGCCCGTTCTTGCCGCTGCCGGTGATCTGGCAATTGTCGATGGCGAGGTGCGCGACACGGCGAAGATCGAGCAGCCCTTGCGTGTAATCGCCCATCGCACGGTTCGCAC
>NZ_RZRR01000550.1:0-3848 GCF_003998555.1 Mesorhizobium sp. M7A.F.Ca.CA.002.09.1.1
GACAATACTTGTGCGGATTTCCGCACAAGTGGCGTTTGCCTGGGCGGATTTTCGCATTACACTGACCGGAAAGCCGCGAAGAAAAGGGAGAGGGCAGACGCCGCAGGCAGGCACCGATAGCGAATCCCAAGGGTTTGCCGGCCGTGAGTTGCTGCGCGAGGCGGTGGCCCGGCTGCGCGACGGCCGCTGGCTTGCCGTGGTCGCAGCCCTTGCCGTCCTGGCTGGCGCGATCGCCATCGCCGGGCGCATCGCCTCCGGCCAGGCGGCCGACAATCTGCGCGACACAGCACTTGCCGCTCTGCCGCTGGCGGCGGGAACGCTGACCGGCGAAATCGAAAAGCAGCGCCTGGTTCCCTTGGTGCTGGCCCGCGACGATGCTGTGCGGGGCGCGCTGCGCCGGGCCGGGAAGATGCAAGAAGCGGCCCTGAACGACAAGCTCAAGGCGATTGCCGGCGATGCCTCGGCCTCCGCCATCTATGTCATCGATACGGCAGGCATCGCCATATCAGCCAGCAATGCCGGCGAACCGACCAGCTTTGTCGGCATCGACTATAATTTCCGGCACTATTTTCAGGAGGCGATGGCGAAAGGTGCTGCCAGCCAATATGGCCTCGGCACGATCAGCGGACGGCCGGGACTCTACCTTTCGAGCCGCGTCGACGATAACGGCAAGCCGCTTGGCGTTGCGGTGTTGAAGGTCGAGCTCGACGGCGTCGAGGCAAATTGGCGTTCCAGCGGTTTCCTTGTCTTTGTCACCGATGAACGAGGCGTCGTGCTGGCCACCAGCCAGCCCGACTGGCGGTTTCGTGCGCTGGCACCACTGTCGGCCGAGGACGTGGCCGCCGCCCATGAGCAACTGCAATTGGCCGATGCTGCCTTCGAGCCGCTGCCGTTCAGACGCGGCGCCGGCGATGGCCTGGCGACGATCGACAACGCCGGAAAACCACGCCAGTTCGTCGAGGTGGTGCAGGATTTGCCCGGTGCAGTCCCAGGCTGGCGTCTGTGGCTGCTGACGCCCGCCGACGCTGCTCTCTCCTCGGCCGCCAATACGGCGCGCCTGACCACGCTCCTGGGCTTGCTGCTTCTAGGCTTGATTGCCTACGTGCTGACCCGGCGCCGGCGAACGCGCAGGCTGCGGCAGGAAGCGCTGGCGCGCATGAATGCCGAGCTCGAAAGCCGGGTCAGCACGCGAACGGCCGAGCTGACGCGCTCCAACACCGCACTTGCCGGCGAAATCGCCGAGCGCGAGAATGCCGAAGCCAAGGTCCGCCGACTGCGCGACGATCTCGCCCAGGCCAACCGGCTTTCCATCCTCGGCCAGATCGCCGCCGGCGTGGCGCATGAGATCAACCAGCCGGTCGCCGCCATCCGCACCTATGCGGAGAATGCAGGTCGTTTTCTGGACAGCGGCAAGACCGGATCGGCCAGCGGCAATCTGACATCGATCGTTTCGATGACCGAACGCATCGGCGCGATCACCGGCACCTTGCGCACTTTCGCCCGCCGGCCGGGCGTCGCCGCTTCGCCGCTGCCGGTGCGCGAGGCGATCGACGGCGCGCTGTCGCTGCTGTCAGGCCGCATACGCGATTCCGGCGTCACCATCGTCAGGCCGCGCGGCAATGCCTCGCCGGTGGTCATGGCGAGCCGCATCCGGCTGGAGCAGATCCTGGTCAATCTTTTGCAAAATGCATTGGACGCGATGAAGGACCAGCCCGATCCGCGCATCGAGATCGAACTCGCCGAGCGCGGTGATCGAGTGCTGATTTCGGTGCGCGACAATGGACCCGGCCTTGGTCCGGAGGCGGCCGGCAATCTGTTCATGCCGTTCCAGACCACCAAGGAGAAGGGGCTTGGCCTGGGGCTGGTGATCTCGCAGGAGATCGCCCAGGAATTGGGCGGCACGCTGCGGCTCGATCCCGGCAATGGCAGCGGCGCATCCTTCACCATCGATTTGAGGCGAATTGAATGACAGACGGATCAGGGCTGGTCGCGCTCGTCGACGACGATGCGGACCTCCTTCACGCCACCACGCAATTGCTCGAGCTTGCCGGCTTCACGGTGGTCGCACTCGACGCCGCCGAGGCAGCACTTGCCGTCGTCGACAGGAATTTCGAGGGCGTCGTCGTCAGCGATATCCGCATGCCAGGCATGAATGGTCTGCAGCTGTTCGATCGCATCAAAGCGATCGACGCGGATATACCGGTGATCCTGGTTACCGGGCATGGCGACGTCGATCTCGCTGTGGCCGCGCTCAAGGACGGCGTTTACGATTTCATTCCGAAACCCTATGCCGGAGAACGCCTTGTCGAGGCGCTGAAACGGGCGAGTGAGAAGCGGCGGCTGGTGATGGAAAACCGGCGGCTGCGCGAAGCCGCGGCATTGGCCGCCGACGGCCTGCCGCTGATCGGCGAGGCGCCTGCCATCAAGCGGTTGCGCGAGACCTTGCGCCAGATCGCCGACATGGATGTCGATGTGCTGGTCGAGGGAGAAACGGGAACCGGCAAGGAAGTGGTGGCGGACCTCCTGCACCGATGGGGGCGGCGGCGCGCAAAACCCTTCGTCGCGCTGAATTGCGGCGCTCTGCCGGAGACGGTCATAGAGAGCGAGTTGTTCGGCCACGAGGCTGGCGCGTTCACCGGCGCGCAGCGGCGGCGGATTGGCAGCATCGAGCATTCGAGCGGCGGCACGCTGTTTCTCGACGAGATCGAATCCATGCCGCCTGCGCTCCAGGTCAAGCTGCTGCGCGTGCTCGAAACGCGCAGCCTCACGCCGCTTGGCTCGAACGAGATACGGCGCATCGATCTCAGGGTCGTCGCAGCGACCAAGGTCGATCTCGGGCGGCCGGACCAGCGCGGCGATTTTCGCGAGGATCTGTATTTTCGCCTCAACGTGGTGACGCTGCGCATTCCGCCGCTACGTGAACGCCGCGGCGATATCCCGATGCTGTTCGGGCATTTCCTCGGCAAGGCGGCCGAACGGTTTGGCCGGCCTGTCGCCAAAGTGAATGCAGCCGTCAGCGATCATCTCCAGTCGCATGACTGGCCGGGCAATGTGCGCGAGCTCGCCCATTTCGCCGATCGCGTCGCGCTCGGTCTCGGCCCGGACGAGGAGATGAAAACGGTTCGCGCGCATTCGCCGGAGCCTGCGGCAGCATTGCCCGAACGGGTCGGCCACTATGAGGCGCAACTGATCCGCGATGCGCTACGCGACCATGGCGGCGACGTGCGCGCCGCCATCGACGTGCTCGGCGTGCCGCGTAAGACCTTTTATGACAAGCTCAAGCGCTACGGCATTGCCGCGTCCGAATTTCGCAATGGCGGCGATGCCGATACGCAACCCATCTCGGAAAAGCGATGAACACGACACTGCAAACGACGGCAAATCCCTCGCCGCAAGACCTCACTTTTCTCAGCGAAAGGCTGACGGCGTTCAACGACGGCGATGTCGGCGCGTCCGAAAGGCATGCGCTTGCGGTGTTCGTGCGCGACGACGCCGGCGCGGTCGTCGCCGGCATTTCCGGCTACACCGCCTGGGGATGGCTTTATGTGCAATGGCTCTGGGTGGATGAGCGGCTGCGTGGCCAGCACATGGCCGGCAAGATGCTGGACGCGGCCGAACATGAAGCGGTGGCGCGCGGCTGTCAAAACGCCTGGATCGACACCTTCAATCCGAATGCCGCCAAGGTCTATCAGCGCCAGGGTTATCAGCCCTTTGGAACACTTGCCGACTTCCCCGTCGGCCGCAGCCGCATCTTCCTGCAGAAGAAACTGGCTTAACCGGCGAGTTTTCCGCCCTGCATCGGCCGCGGTGCGCCGGTCGTGCTCGGAAAACTGATCGGCAGGCCGCGC
>NZ_RZRR01000551.1:0-3848 GCF_003998555.1 Mesorhizobium sp. M7A.F.Ca.CA.002.09.1.1
GGCGGTTGGCGAGGTCGGTGACCAGGAACGAGAAGGGATAGGTGAAGGACCCCCAAGTCAGAAGGTCGGCCAGCGAGAGGCCCCCGATCTGGCCCTGCATCGGGAATTGCACGAGAATGTTCGATGCCACGACGACAAGCGCCATGGCGGCCACGAAGGGCAAATACCGCGAGAAGGAAGTCATTTTTTTATCCTGGGTAATGGAACCAGCCAAGCATCATGCCCATGCGGGCGATGCTCGCCTTCGTATGTGGGCACCGGATTGCCAAAACCTTGCGGCTTCGATCCGATGCCCCAAGGCCAACAAGATGTTGGCCAGAGGCCAACAAGATGTTGGCCAGGGCGGTCGTCCCCCGCCTTTGAACTGTTTAAGCGGCAGCCTGCTCGGCGGTCTTCTTGGCGATCTGCTTCTTCAGCAGACGGGCGCGCTGCGACAATTCCTTGACGTCGGCCTTGGCCAGGAAGGCGTCGAGACCGCCGCGATGTTCGACCGAACGCAGTGCGTTGGCCGAAATGCGCAGGCGCACATTCTGGTTCAGCGCTTCCGAAATCAGCGTCACATTGACGAGGTTCGGCAGGAAGCGACGCTTGGTCTTGTTGTTGGCGTGGCTCACATTGTTGCCGGACATGACTGCCTTGGCAGTGAGTTCGCAGGTGCGGGACATTGTTCTAACCTTCAGTTCTCGGGGTCTGCCAAACACTCAAGCCCACGCCGGGTGGCGCGCGGTTCTGGTCAGGCGGCCTTATGGAAAAAGTTGGCGTTCCATAGTTGCATTTCGCCGAGGCGTCAAGCTCCTGCATTGCCCACTGCGCGCCCGGCATTTTCATATTAAGGCCGGAATTCATCCTATAAGCGGTCTCATAGGGACATGCCAGACCGGAGTTGCCCGCCTCCGGCCGAAAATCAAGGACCCGATCCCGCCATGCTTCGTTCGTCACATGCCTTTGCCGCCATGCTTGCCGCAGCCTTGCCGTCCGCCGCGTCTGCTGCCTCGCCGCAGTCGTTCAAGGGCGAGTATACGGTGTCGTTCCTTGGACTTTCGATAGCGAAATCAACGTTTTCCAGCCGTTATGAGAACGGCGCCTACGCGATCGAAGGCAGCGTCAGCGCGGCAGGGTTGGCAAAACTGTTCGACGACACGCGTGGCACGATCTCGTCCAAAGGCACGATTGCGGGCAAGAGGATGGTGCCGCAGGCATTCCGCGCCGATTACACCTCCGGCAAGAAGGCATCGGTGGTCGACATCCGCTTTGCAAATGGCAGGGTCACCTCGACGCAGGTCGTCCCGGCGCCGGGCAAGCGCGACCCCAAGAGTTGGGTGCCGCTCGGTGCCGGCGACCTGGCATCGGTGCTCGATCCGATGGCTGCCACCGTCATCCATGCCGACAGCCTCGACCAGGTCTGCGGCCGCACGGTAAAGTTCTACGACGGCGAGATGCGCGCCGATCTGACGCTGACTTACGCTTCGAAGGGCACGATCTCGGTGCCGGGCTACAAGGGCGACACGGTTACCTGCCGGATGGGCTTCGAGCCGGTGGCTGGCTATCGCAAGGGCCGCAAGGCGCTCAACTATCTCAAGAGCAAAAGCCGCATGATGGTGACGTTTGCACCGCTCGGCCAAACCGGCGTATATGCGCCGATCCATGCCACGGTGGGCACGCAGATCGGCACCTTGACCATCAGCGCCGGACGTTTCGAAGCGGTACAATAGCCAGGCGCAGAATTGGCGCGCCACTGGAGACAGAATGGGGCGCGCAACACTGATCGGCTTTTCGGCGGTCGCCATGTGGGCGCTGCTCGCACTGCTCACCGATGCGTCGGGCCAGGTGCCGCCGTTCCTCTTGTCGGCGATCACCTTCTCGATCGGCACCGGTGTCGGGCTGGTCGCGCGGCTGTTCATGCCGGCACCCGACAAGAGCCAGAAGATACCGCCGCAGGTGTGGCTGATCGGCATTGCCGGGCTGTTCGGCTACCACTTCTTCTATTTCACAGCGCTGCGCAATGCGCCGGCTGTGGAGGCGAGCCTGATCGCCTATCTATGGCCTTTGCTGATCGTGCTCGGCTCGGCGCTGATGCCGGGCGAAAAACTGGCCTGGAACCATGTCGTCGGCGCGCTGCTCGGCCTTGCCGGCACCGTGCTGATCGTCACCAAGGGCGGGGGCCTCGCCTTCGACGCCCGTTACGCCTTCGGCTATGCGATGGCCGCCGTTTGTGCCGTGCTGTGGTCGTCCTATTCGCTGTTGTCGCGGCGCTTCCCGTCGGTGCCGACCAGCATCGTCACCTGGTTCTGCGCGGCGACCGCGGTGTTGTCGCTCGCCTGCCACCTGGCGCTGGAACAGACGGTTCTGCCTGACGGTGCCGGCCAGTGGCTGGCCGTGCTCGGCCTTGGCCTGATGCCGGTGGGGGCGGCCTTCTATGCCTGGGACATCGGCGTCAAGCGCGGCAACATCCAGGTGCTGGGTGCTGCAAGCTACGCCGCACCGCTGTTGTCGACGCTGGTGCTGATCGCGGCCGGCGTCGCCGAGCCGTCGCTGCGCATCCTCGCCGCCTGCGTGCTCATCACCGGCGGGGCCGCACTTGCAGCGAAGTCGCTGTTCCTGCGCAAACCAGCGGCTGAGAGCGGAGCCAGGGCGTCCCAAAGCAGGGCCGGGGCATGACGATGCCGTTTGCCGGCGGCATCGACGCAAATGCCAATGCGACACTGATCTTTTCGCTGGCGGCGGCGGTGATCTACGCCTTTACGCTTGGCATGCCACCAACGCTCGCCCGCTCGGCGGCAAAGACGCTCGCCGTGGCGATGCTTGCCGTGTTGGCCGGGCTGCAGGGCGGCCCGCTGCTGCTCGCCGCCGCGCTCGCCCTCAGCGCCGTTGGCGACGCATTCCTGTCGCGCGACGGTGAAAAGGCCTTCCTCGGCGGGCTGGCCAGTTTTCTTGTCGCCCACATCGTCTATGTCGCGCTGTTCCTGCGCAGCGGTGGCGGGTTGGGGGTGCTTGGCGCCGAGTCGTGGCGCGGAGCGATCGCGCTCGCTATGGCGGTGTTTGCGGCCGTCATGCTGGCGGCGCTGTGGCGGCGCGTCGGTCCCGGCCTGCGTATGCCGATCGCCGTCTATGTCGCTGCGATCCTGGCAATGGGTATCTCGGCGCTGACCACCAGCAACGTCTCCGTGATCGGCGGCGCGCTGTTGTTCATGGCATCCGACGGGCTGCTCGCCACGGAGAAATTCCTGGTGGCCGCCATCTCGCCGCACCGCGCCTGGATGCGCTTCGCCGTCTGGGCGCTGTACTACGCCGCCCAACTCGCGATCACGCTTGGGTCCCTGCTATATCCGGGCTCTTATTGAGCTACGGTTGTTTCGGCTGCCAGCCGGGTGCTGCCAGTTCGAAGGCGGCAAACTCGAAGCCCGGCGCGACGGTGCAGCCGACCAGCGTCCATTCGCCGAGGCTGCGCGCCGATTGCCACCAGCCCGCCGGCACGACGATCTGCGGCCGCTCACCGGCTGCGAGATCGATTCCAAGCACCTGCTCCACAACGGTGCTGCCTTCTTCCCACATTGCCAGTGCCAGCGGGGCGCCGGCATGGAAATGCCAGACCTCGGCGGCGTCCTTGACCCGGTGCCAGGCCGAAACCTGATGCTCCTCAAGCAGGAAATAAATGGCGGTCGAATGGCCGCGCGCGCCGCCAGTGCCATCGCGAAAGGTCTCGGCATACCAGCCGCCTTCCGGATGCGGCTTCAGCCCGAGCGTCGCGATGATTTCGGCGGAGCTGGTCATGGCGTCGACGATATCACGGGCTCTAGAAGTTGGCCTTGCGCTTGCGGATTTCGGCAAAGACCTCGGCGTCGGAAGCG
>NZ_RZRR01000552.1:0-3837 GCF_003998555.1 Mesorhizobium sp. M7A.F.Ca.CA.002.09.1.1
TCGGAAAACATCCGCGTAAAATCGATCGTCGGCCGTTTTCTCGAGCACAGCCGCATCTATTGTTTCGGCAATGGTTTCGGCCTGCCGTCGGACGAGGCGATCGTCTACATCTCCTCGGCCGACCTGATGCCGCGCAATCTCGACCGCCGCGTCGAAACCATGGTGCCGATCACCAATCCAACTGTGCATGAACAGATCCTTGGCCAGATCATGCTGGGCAACATTATGGACAATCAGCAAAGTTTCGACGTATTGGCTGATGGAACCTCCCGGCGCGTCGTGCTGGAGGAGGGCGAGGAACCGTTCAACGCGCAGGAATATTTCATGACCAATCCGAGCCTGTCGGGACGGGGTGACGCGCTGAAGTCGCATGCGCCCAAGCGCATCGCGCAGTTCAAGCGCCGCAAGAAGAACGCTGCAGCGTCCGGCTGATGCTGTCTGATTCTCAGGGCCGGCTGCAGGACCGCCGACCGCTGTCCATCATCGACATCGGATCGAACTCGATCCGTCTCGTCGTCTATGAGGGGCTGGCGCGCTCGCCGACCATGCTGTTCAACGAAAAGATGCTGGCCGGTCTCGGCCGCGGCATCGTTTCGACGGGCAAGCTCGACCCCGAGGCGGTAACGCGCTCGATGGAAGAGTTCCGCCGCTTTCGTGCGCTTTCCGACCAGGCGGGCGCCGAGCAGATGTATGTGCTGGCGACCGCGGCGGCCCGCGAGGCGGTCAACGGCCCCGATTTCATCCACCGCGCCGAGGATGTGCTGAAGACCGAGATCCGAGTGATCAGCGGTCGTCAGGAAGCGTACTATTCCGCGCTCGGCGTCATTTCCGGTTTCCATCCGGCCGATGGCATCGCCGGCGATCTGGGCGGCGGCAGCCTCGAACTGGTCGATGTCAGCGGCGAGGCGATCGGCGACGGCATCACGCTGCCGCTGGGCGGCCTGCGCCTGCAGGACATGGCGAAGAACTCGCTGACCCAGGCGGCCAGGATCGCGCGTGACGAACTGGCGAAGGCCAAGCTGTTGAAAGGCGGGCAGGGCAGGCCCTTCTACGCCGTCGGCGGCACCTGGCGAAATCTTGCCCGGCTGCACATGGAAATGACCAACTATCCGCTTGGCGTCATGCACCATTACGAGATATCGGCCGAAAGCGCGGCGAACTTCCTCAAGCAGGTGGCCAAGGCCGAGATCGAGAAGGTCAAGGGCATCGAAGGCGTTTCGAAGAACCGCCGTTCGCTGCTGCCCTATGGCGCCATCGTGCTGCAGGAGATCATGGCGGCGATGCAGCCGTCGAAGATCATCGTCTCGGCGCTTGGCGTGCGCGAAGGCTTTCTCTATTCGCTGCTCGACGAGGCCGAGCGGAAGGCCGATCCGCTGATTTCGGCCTCGGAGGAACTCGCCCGCCTGCGCTCGCGCTCCGTCACCCATGCGCATGAACTTGTCGACTGGACCGCCAAGACCTTTGCCGCCTTCGGCATCGACGAGACCGAGGACGAGGCGCGCTACCGCCACGCGGCCGCATTGCTGGCGGACATCGGCTGGCGCGCGCATCCCGAATACCGCGGCAAGCAATCGCTCAACATCATTGCGCACGCGTCCTTCTTCGGCGTCGACCATCCTGGCCGTGCTTTCCTGGCGATGGCCAACGCCTATCGTCACGACGGCATCTTCAACGAAGCCATCGCCCCCGAGATCAAGGCTCTGGCATCGCCGCGTTATCTGGAGCGCGCCCGCGTCCTCGCCGCGATGATGCGCGTCGTCTACCTGCTGACGGCGTCGATGCCCGGCATCATGCCCAGGCTGAAATGGGAACAGCGCGCCAACGGCGTGCTGGCGCTGGTCTTGCCGGCATCGCTGGCCGATCTCTATGGCGAGCGGCCGGCCGGGCGCCTGGCGCAGCTGGCCAGGATCACCAACCGCCGGCTGGTGCTGGCCGTCGAGGGTGGCCCCAGCATGTCAGTGAAATAAGGCGCTAGCTGCTAGCAGACCCGTGTCTTATCTGACTTAAGCGGAGACCTGCCGGTCGTACTTCGCCGGCGGCTTCGCCTTTGATGACCGGCTTCCCCCAATCCGTCGCTGCTTTGCAGCGCCACCTTTCCCCCCTCCGGAGGGAAAGGAAGGGAGCCTCGTTGGAAGAGCGTTGGCGGCAATAGGCTCGCGGCCTTCCTCTACCCCGTCGATCAGGGGAGAGGTGACTCGACGAAGCCGAGACGGAGTGGGGTCGATCAGCTCGGGCCCATCTACGCAAAAATATCAAACCGCGCCGCGCCCGTCGATCGACCATGCGCCGGCGCCGGCCATCGCCAGCGCTACAAACCCACCTGATATCGCAATGTCCTTCATCAGCATCTGCTGGTGCAGGAAGGCGAGCATCGCGTCGCCGCCGCCCTGGCCATAATGGCCGATGAAGCCGGCGACGATACAGAAGGCAGCGAGCAGAAGCGCTATGATCCGGGTCTGGAAACCGACCAGGATGAGCAGCCCGGCGATCAGTTCGAACAGTCCCGTGCCCCAGGCAGCAAGTGTCGGCAGCGGCAGGCCGAGGCCGGCGAAATAGCCTGTGGTGCCGGCGATGTCGCTCAATGCATGGAAACCGGAAGGCACGAACAGGGCGGCGAGCAGCAGCCGGGAGAGCAGGAGCAGCGCGTTGCGGGGCATGTTCACCTCCGTTGTCGGCCGCCGGCCGGCCTCGTCCCGATAGCCCCGATCCTATCAGAAACTCCGGCCGACAGATCGGCGGTCATGCACCAACAACGAAAAAGCGGCGCGGAAAATTCCGCGCCGCTTTCTTGTTCGGCTATTGCCGGGTCTTGGCTCAGCCGCGCTTGGCGTCGATCGAATAGGCACCGGCGCCCGAGGAAGCCAGCACGAGGAAGCCGCCCGCAATGGCGAGGTTCTTGAGAAACTGGATCATCTGCATCTGGTCGGCCCAACCGGTATGGGCGACCAAACCGGTAGCGACCGTGAAGACCGCCAGCACCCAGGCGACAATCCGGGTCTTGAAGCCGACGAGGATGGCGAGGCCGCCGAGAAGCTCGATCAGGCCGACGACGGTGGCCGTTACGGTCGGCAAGGGCAGGCCGAGGCTGCCGAAATAGCCCGCTGTTCCGCTAATGGCGGTGAGCTTGCCGAAACCTGAAAGCAGGAAGATGACCGCGAGCAGGACGCGGCCGAGGAGGATGGTGGTCGAGGCATTGGATGCGCCGGAACCGGCGACTGAAATGTTGGTGGACATGGTGGCTCTCCGGGATGGGTTGATGCCGGGGAGATAGAGCAAACCGACTGTTCACCAAAGCCACCAGACTGGCGACACATTGTTCACAGTACTTACGTTTCCGTGATCGGGCGGCCTGCGCAAAATTCGCTTCGGGTGAGGTCGTGACGGGAGTAAATTCTCCCCTCACGAAATACCGGGCTTTTGGTTGACGCAATTCCGGACCGAAAACCGCAGACACTTTTCCTGGAATTGCCTACCCCGGATGCGTCATATCCTCCGGCCGCACCAGCCGGTCGTAATCGGCTTCGCTGACCAGCCCGGTGGCGAGCGCTTCCTCGCGCAAAGTGGTGCCCTTCTTGTGCGCGGTCTTGGCGATCTTGGCGGCATTGTCGTAGCCGATGGTCGGCGCCAGCGCCGTCACCAGCATCAGCGAGCGGTCGAGTGCCGCCTTGATGTTGTCTTCGCGGGCCTCGATGCCGACGACGCAATTGTCGGTGAAGGAGACCGAGGCGTCGCAGAGCAACTTCACCGACTGCAGGAAGTTGTAGGCCATCAGCGGATTGTAGACATTGAGCTCGAAATGACCCTGGCTGCCGGCGAAGGTGAGCGCCGCATTGTTGC
>NZ_RZRR01000553.1:0-3836 GCF_003998555.1 Mesorhizobium sp. M7A.F.Ca.CA.002.09.1.1
ATTCGGGGCAATCCGGCCTCTCCCCGAGGGGAGAGGAGGAAGCCGAGGCCCGTGCTCGTCTCTTCTCCCCTCGGGAGAAGGTGGCCACGCCACGGAAGCTTGACCGAGCGGAGCTTGTCGTACACACGACGTGTGACGATTTCGGAGAAAGAAAATGGCCGTTGCTGACGACATCGCTCTGATCAAGAGACAGGAAGAGACCCTTGTCTTCGCGACCTTTGACGAGGCCGTCGCTTTCAAAATCGGCTCCGCCATTCGCGATCGTGCAATCGCCGAAGATCTACCCATCATAGTCGACATCAGGCTGTGGGACCGGCCGCTGTTCTACGCCGCGCTGCCGGGCTCGAACGCTTCCAATCCCGACTGGGCGCGGCGCAAGATCAATGTGGTCAAACGGTTCCTGAGAAGCACCTATCGCATGGTGTTGGAACAGCAGCGCCCCGACCGCACCTTCAAGATTGGTGAAGGGCTGGATATTGCCGACTACGTGCTGGCCGGCGGTGGCTTTCCGGTGAACGCCAAGGGCACCGGCGTCATTGGCGTCATCGCCGTTTCCGGACTGCCGGAGCGCGAGGATCACGGCGTCGTCGTCGATGCGCTGTGCGATCATTTGGGCGTCGACAAGCGCGGCTTGGCATTGCCTCGGGAAGCCGAATGACCGTGCTCGACCCCAAATCGTTCCTCGTCTCTATCTTCAACGCCGCCGTCGCCGCCGCCGATCCGGAACGAACCATCAGGGATCATCTGCCGGCCAAGCCCAAGGGCCGTACCATCGTCATCGGCGCGGGCAAAGGCTCGGCGCAAATGGCGGCAGCCTTCGAGAAAGTGTGGGACGCCCCCATCGAAGGGCTGGTCGTCACCCGCTATGGCTATGGCGCGACCTGCGAGCGCATCGAGATCATCGAGGCGGCGCACCCGGTGCCGGACGATGCCGGACTTGAAGCCTCGCGCCGGCTGCTGGCGAAGGTGCAAGGGCTGACGGCGGACGATCTGGTGGTGGCGCTGATTTCCGGCGGCGGCTCGGCGCTGTTGCCGTCGCCGGCCGGCAGCTTGACGCTGGCCGACGAGATCGCCGTCAATGAGGCGCTGCTCGCCTCGGGTGCGCCGATCGCGGCGATGAACACTATCCGCAAGCACCTTTCCACCATCAAGGGCGGCAGGCTGGCGGCGGCCGCATGGCCGGCCAGGGTGGTGTCGCTGATCGTCTCCGATATTCCCGGCGATAATCCGGCAATGGTCGCCTCCGGCCCAACCGTACCGGATACAGGCAGCCGCGCCGACGCGCTGGCCTCGATATCGGCCTATGGCATGAAACTGCCGGCCTCGGTGATGGCGCATATCAATTCGCCGGCCGCCGATGCGCCAAGCCCGGATGACGAGCGCTTTTTGCGCAACGAGGTGCATCTGATCGCTTCGGCCGGGGTATCGCTGGAAGCCGCCGCTACGGAAGCGAAACGGCAAGGCGTCGAGGCGGTTATCCTCTCCGATGCCATCGAAGGCGAAGCGCGCGAGGTTGGCGGTGTCCACGCCGCGATCGCGCGTGAAGTGGCGACGCGCAACAGGCCTTTCTCGAAGCCGGTGCTGATCCTGTCGGGCGGCGAGACAACCGTGACGCTGCGCGCAAAAGGCAAGGGCGGCCGCAATTCGGAATTCCTGCTCGCCTTCGCCATCGGCATCAATGGCGTCGACGGTATCAATGCGCTGGCCGCCGACACTGACGGCATCGACGGTTCGGAAAACAATGCCGGTGCCTTTGCCGATGCTTCGACCGTGTCGCGCATGCGCGCTGCCGGGGTGGACGCCAAGGCTATGCTTGCCGGCAACAATGCCTGGACGGCCTTCAACGCGGTTGACGATCTCTTCGTACCCGGCCCGACCGGTACGAATGTCAACGATCTCAGGGCAATTCTGATCAGGTAGCCGCAGCAATTCCAGGAAGGTTTTCTGTCCGGAATCGCGCAAAACAGACAATCAGGCGGCCATCAGCCGCTTCACCAGCTTCATGTCCTGCAGGAACCGTTCGCGTTCAGCCTCCTTGTCCGCGGGTTCGCGGATGCGCAGGATGAAGGAGGGATGGATGGTGATGAACACGCGCAATCCGTCCTCGCGCTCGATCACTTGTCCGCGCATCTTTGTCACCGGAATCGCCTTGCCGAGCAGCGACATCGCCGCTGTCGCGCCGAGTGCCACGGCGAGGTTCGGCTTGATCAGCTCGAATTCTTGGTCGATCCACCAGCGGCAGGCCTGAATCTCACCGGAATTCGGTTTGGAGTGGATGCGGCGCTTGCCGCGCGGCTCGAACTTGAAGTGCTTGACCGCGTTGGTGACATAGACCTTTTGCCGGTCGACACCGGCATCGTCCAGGATCGCATCGAACACCTTGCCGGCCGGACCCACGAAAGGTTTGCCGGCGAGGTCCTCCTGATCCCCCGGCTGTTCGCCGACGAAGATCACCTTGGCATTGTCAGGGCCTTCACCGAAGACGGTCTGCGTCGCGTCGCGCCACAGCGGGCAGCGGCGGCAGCCTTTCGCTGCCTCGCGCAATTCCGGAATCGTGCTTGCATCATCTTCCGGTGCTTCGACGGGCTGCTTCGGCCAATGCCGTGCCTGCACCTTTGCGTGGTGCGGCGCGGGTGTTGTCGGCATCTTCGCAATCATGTCCTTGGCGGCCTTGTCCGCTCCTGCGATCATGTCTGGAATGAGCGAGGCCTCGGGAAGGTTCCGCCAATATTTCTTCGGCATCTCCTTCTGCATGGTTTTCACCTTCAATCGCGCCGGGTTGAAGATGTTCTCGAAATAGGTGCGCCAGAGCGCCTCGGTATCGTCCTGATCAGGCGCATCGCCCTTGGCCGCGCCCGGCCCGATCGCCAGCCTTTCGCCATCCCAGTCGGCAGAGGCATAAGGGGTCAGGATCGTCCAGCGCATGCCGGTGAAACGTCTGACGAAGAAATCGGCGTTGCGCTCGACGATGAAATGATCCGGCTCGAACCAGGCGACATAGCGCTCATCGGCACCGTCGCCGATTTTCCGGAAACGTACGAAGGCGTGCATCTTGTGGCTGTCGCGCCGCACCGCCTTCTCCATGGCCTCGAGCCGCCTGGTGTCGGAATCCGACGCGATTTCCAGCAGTTTAGCTTCGTCGCGCAATCGCCACAGCATTCGGTAGAGAAAGGCAAACCGGCCGGGATCGGAATGGCAGAACGCCGTTTCGGCATGCCCGAGGAAGTCGCGCGGCACGACGAGTTGCGCGCCCGCAGGCACTTCAGGCAATTGTGCCTGATCAGAGCCTGGCGCGACATGCCAGTCGACGTCCTCGGGCCTGACCTCATTCAAGGCCAGCCGCCGTGCCGCGTCACGCCAGCCGGCAAAATCCGTCTCGCTGTCGAGCCGAACTCTGTATCTGGCGAGATCGAGTTCCGCCGGCCGCATGATCAGAACAACGATAATTGTTCGCAGGAGTGGACGATCCTGTCGCGCAGGCCGGCCTTGTCGGTCAGCGCACCAGGCGACCAGCCTTCGGCGATGATGAAGGGCCTGAGCTTGGCGATCGACTGGCAGAACCGCCCGACATCCTCGAGCCGCATGCGCCGGTGCCGGCGCGTCTCCAAAATCTTCGCCACCACCTTGGTGCCGAGACCCGGCACCCGCAGCAGCGCTTCGCGGTCGGCGCGATTGATGTCGACGGGAAACTGCCCCCGGTTGCGCAGTGCCCAGCCCAGCTTCGGGTCGATGGCGAGATCGAGCATGCCGTCGCTGCTGCCGGCGAGGATTTCCGGTTGCGAAAAGCCGTAAACCGCATCAGCCAGTCGGCCTGATAAAGCCGGTGCTCACGCATC
>NZ_RZRR01000554.1:0-3834 GCF_003998555.1 Mesorhizobium sp. M7A.F.Ca.CA.002.09.1.1
AGCCAGGAACGGCGTCGATCTGGCGGCCAGGGGCCTGTCGGCGCAACTGCTTGCCGACATGCTGCTCGACGGGCTGGAAGGCATGAAGGCGCGGATCAGAGATCCGGAAGGGCAGCGGCAGGCAGCCGCTGCCCTGATCAGGGTGATCGACCTGACCTTGAAAGCATGATTGCGGACCAATCGATGCACATCGATTGGTCGCTCAGGCGCGCCGGCGCTCTGCCTCCGGGTTCTTGCGGGCCGCAAGAAATTCCTTGACCCGCCGGCCGGGTGCCGGACCGCGTACCGGCTTGAAGCCGTCATCCAGTTCGCCGGAGAGATCGAGCGTCGGTCGCTTGCCGACGGCGTCGTAATTCTCTTCCAGCCAGTCGCTGGCGGCGGTGCGGCCGAGATCTCTGAGGTAGGTCAGAAACGCCCATTCGGCGTTGACCTTCGAGGACGCCGACAGGTCCTTGAACGCCTCGTCGGCATCGATGCGGTGCATGCGGATGTCGCGGTACTCGCCATGTGGCAGACGGCCGGCGGCGATCAGCTCCTTGACGAAGGCAATCGAGCGGAATTCGCGCAGCAGCCCGGCGTTGAAGGTGATCTCGTCGATGCGGTTCTGGATCTCGTTGGCGCTTCTTGGTGTTCCCTCGCGCACCACCGGATTGATCTGCACCAGAAGCACGTCCTCGGTCGCAGCCGTCTTGAAGAACGGATAAAGCGCCGGATTGCCGCCATAGCCGCCATCCCAATAGGGCACGCCCTTGATCTCGACGGCGCGGAACAATTGCGGCAGGCAGGCCGAGGCCATCACCGTATCGAGGTCGATCTCCCCGTCGGAAAAGACGCGCAACTGTCCGGTCTCGACATTGGTCGCCGAGATGAACAGTTCCATCGACTTGCAGGCGCGGACGTTCTCGAAATCGATCTCCTGCTGCACCACGTCGCGCAGCGGATTGAGGCCGAGTGGGTTGGCGACATAGGGCGAGAACACCCGCGACATGGTATCGAAGAAGAGATAGCCGGGCGTGTTCTCGATCGACCAGTTGCCCCAGGCGACGTCCCACGGCATGCGCTGCACCGGGCTGAACCGCCCCTTGGCCGCCACCGCGCGCCAGAAATCGTCAAGTTTTTGCCGCGCGCCTTCGACTCCGCCGCGCACATATCCGTCGGCCAGCGCCACCGCGTTCATGGCGCCGGCGCTGGTGCCGGACACTGCTGATATCTCCAGCCGTCCGTCCTCCAGCAGCCGGTCGAGCACACCCCAGGAAAAGGCCCCGTGCGAGCCGCCGCCCTGAAGCGCTACGTTGATCTTCTTCGTCTCCTCCGCCTTGCCGTTCTTGGTCATGGCGTCGTCCTTGATCTATCCCTTTGGGTGGATGAGAGAGTTTTGCGCCTCACGCGGCGGTCCAGCCGCCGTCGACCGACAGTTGCGTGCCGTTGACCTGCGCCGCCGCGTCCGAGCACAGGAACACCGCCGCTGCCGCGATCTGCTCCACCGTGACGAATTCCTTGGTCGGCTGCTTGTCCAGCATGACCTCACGGATGACGGTCTCGCGGTCCATCTGATGGGCTTTCATCTGGGCGGGGATCTGCGCCTCGACCAGCGGCGTCAGCACATAGCCGGGGCAGATGGCGTTGCAGGTGATTTTTTCGCGCGCCAGTTCGAGCGCAACGGTTTTGGTCAATCCCATGATGCCGTGCTTGGCCGAGACATAGGCCGATTTGAACGGCGACGCGACCAGGCCATGCGCCGAGGCGATGTTGACGATCCGGCCGCCGCCGGCCTTTTTCATCAGCGGGATGGCGGCCGCGATGGTGTGGAACGCCGACGACAGGTTGATGGCAATGATGGCGTCCCATTTCTCGATCGGGAACTCTTCCACCGGCGCGACATGCTGGATGCCTGCATTGTTGACGAGAATATCGACCGAACCGAATGTCTCGGCCGCCTTGGCGATCAGCGCCCGGCATTCGGCCGGCTTCGACATGTCGGCCTTGATATAGGCCGTCTTCGCCTTGTGCTGTCTGGCGATCGCGTCAGCGATGGCGTGGTCGGCAGCCGTGTCGGAGAAGGAGTTGACGACGACATTATGGCCTTCGGCCGCCAACGCCTGGGCGATGGCCAGGCCAATGCCCGATGTGGAGCCGGTGATGACTGCGTGTTTTCTGGCGGCCAAGGTCGAAATCCTCTGGTTGCGGCAAGAGCGATCTTATGTTGCAGTGCAGCATATATGCTCAATGCGACGCAATAACAGCGGCCAGAATTTTTCGACGAGATGAAATTTTCGTCATGAGCGGCCACACGGCCGCTCACCAGGAGGATCCTGATCGGATCGGAGTCGCTCGCCAGGCGCCGAAAGAACCTCAGGCGACCAGGTCCGGCACCGGCCCGACATAGCGCGACTGCGGTCGGATCAGCCGTCCAGTCGTCTGCTGTTCACGCGCATGCGCGATCCAGCCGGCCACGCGCCCGGCGGCAAAGACATTGCTGAAAGCTTGCGGCGGAAAGCCCGCCGCTTGCAGCACCAGCGCGGTGTAGAACTCGACATTGGTCTGCAGCGAACGCTGCGGCTTGGCGATCCTAAGCACCTCGAGCGCCGTTTGCTCGACGGTCTCCGCAAAGGCCAGCCGGCGACCGGTTTCGCCCTCGCCGCCGAGTTGCCGCACGACGGCCTTCAGCACATCGGCGCGCGGATCGCGCACACGGTAGATGCGATGGCCGAACCCCATGATGCGCCTGCCCTGCGCGATCTCGTTGCGCAGCCAGCCGGCGGCATCGCCATGCGCCTGGATCGCATCCAGCATCTCGATGACGGGGCCAGGCGCGCCACCATGCAGCGGCCCTTTGAGCGCGCCAAGCCCGGCCAGCACAGAGGATGTCAGGCCGGCCTGCGTGGAGGCGACCACGCGCGTCGCAAAGGTCGATGCGTTGAGGCCGTGGTCGCAGACGGTCACCAGATAGGTGTCGAGCGCTTTTGTGAGCGCCGGCGAGGCGACGCGGCCGCCCAGCATCCTCAGCATGTCGGCGGCATGATCGGTGCGGCTGTCCGGCGCGATCGGCTGCTCGCCGCGCCGCAGGCGCAGCAGCGCCGGCGTCAGCACGGCGGGCGCCGCGATCAGCAGCAAGGCGTCGGTCAAGGTCTCGCCATCCGGCAGCTGCGCCATGCCGGCGCGCATGGCGCTGTAGACATCGAGCGGCGCCAGCAAAGGCAGCGAGGGCAAGAGCCGTTCGAACACGTCCGCACGCGCCTGTCCCAGCGCCCGCGTCAGTTGCGCATCATCGGGAAGGTCGTTGAAGAAGCCGTCGAGCAGCAGCCTAACCACCTGGGCATAGTTCCAACGGCCGGCCAGTTCCGGCAGCGAATGACCTCGGATCGTCAGACGGCCGCCAAGACCATCCACATCGGAAAGCACGGTTTCCGCCGCCACCACATCATCGAGCCCATTCGCCATAGCCTGTCTCCTTGAAGCATTTCCGGATCGGAGATAGAGATGGGCAACGTTTCCATCAATCTTGATCAATATAATCAATATCAGGGCTCGATATGTCCGAGTGGTTGTCCCGGGAAGAGGCGCTGGAGAGACTCAAGGTGCGGGCGCAGACGCTGTACGCCTATGTCAGCCGTGGGCGCATCGGCATGCGGCCCAACCGCGCCGATCCGCGCCGCAGCCAGTACCGCGCCGACGATATCGCCGCACTGGCGACCCGCCGGGCGCGCGGCCGCAGCCCGTCAGTCATCGCCGAAAGCGCCATCGCCTGGGGCGAGCCCTCGATCGTAACGGCGATTTCGACCGTCTCGCGCGGTCGGCTTATCTATCGCGGGCAGGACGCCGCAGTGCTCTCCG
>NZ_RZRR01000555.1:0-3830 GCF_003998555.1 Mesorhizobium sp. M7A.F.Ca.CA.002.09.1.1
AAACCATGCCAATCAGGCCGCGCGTTTGCGCCGGCGGTCGGGTGTGACGGCCTCCTCAGTCAGTTGCGCGATCGCCTGGTCAAGGCCAAGCGATTCCTGGTCGCGCGAGCCCAGTCGGCGCATGTTGACCGTCTGCTCTTCCGCTTCGCGCTTGCCGCAGACGAGGATGACCGGAACCTTGGCCAGGCTGTGCTCGCGGACCTTGTAGTTGATCTTCTCGTTGCGCAGATCCGCTTCCGCCAACAGCCCAGCGGCCTTCAGCTTTGCCACCACCTCGGTCGCATAGTCGTCGGCATCCGACGTGATCGTCGCCACCACCACCTGCAGCGGCGCGAACCACAGCGGGAAATGGCCGGAATAGTTCTCGATCAGGATGCCGAGGAAGCGCTCCATCGAGCCACAGATGGCGCGGTGAACCATGACAGGCTGCTTCTTCTCGGAATCCGAGCCGATGTAGAAGGCGCCAAACCGCTCCGGCAGGTTGAAATCGACCTGCGTCGTGCCGCACTGCCATTCGCGGCCGATGGCATCCTTCAGCACATATTCGAATTTCGGCCCGTAGAAGGCGCCCTCACCCGGATTGATCGAGGTCTTGATGCGATTGCCGGACCGTGTCCTGATCGTCTCCAGCACGCCGCCCATGATCGCCTCGGCGTGATCCCACGCCTCGTCGGTACCGACGCGTTTGTCCGGCCGCGTCGACAGCTTGACGCTGATTTCGTCGAAACCGAAATCAGCATAGGTCGACAGGATCAGATCGTTGATGCGCAGGCATTCCGCCGCCAGCTGCTCTTCGGTGCAGAAGATGTGCGCATCGTCTTGCGTAAAACCGCGCACACGCATCAGCCCGTGCAGCGCGCCGGATGGTTCGTAACGGTGGACGTTGCCGAATTCTGCAAGTTTGACAGGCAGATCGCGATAAGACTTCAACCCATGCTTGAAAATCTGCACATGGCCCGGGCAGTTCATCGGCTTCAGAGCGAAGATCCGGTCGTCATCGGTATCGTCGCCGGCCACCGTCACCTTGAACATGGCGTCGCGATACCATCCCCAATGGCCTGACGTCTCCCACAGGCTCTTGTCGAGAACCTGCGGCGCGTTGACCTCCTGATAGCCCTGCTCGTCGAGGCGGCGGCGCATGTAGTTGACCAGGTTCTGGAACATCTTCCAGCCCTTGGCGTGCCAGAAGACGACGCCAGGCCCCTCTTCCTGGAAATGGAACAGGTCCATCTCGCGGCCGATCTTCCTGTGGTCGCGCTTCTCGGCCTCCTCCAGCATCGTCTGATAGGCTTCGAGCTGCGCCTGATCAGCCCAGGCCGTGCCGTAGATGCGGGTCAGCATCGGATTGTTCGAATCGCCGCGCCAATAGGCGCCGGCCACCTTCATCAGTTTGAAGGCGTTGCCGATCTGCCCCGTCGAGGCCATGTGCGGGCCACGGCAAAGGTCGAACCAGTCGCCCTGCGCGTAGATCTTGAGATCCTGATCCTCGGGAATGGCGTCGATCAGCTCCAGCTTGTAGCGTTCGCCCTTGTCGGCAAACACTTTCTTCGCCTTGTCGCGCGACCAGACTTCCTTGGTGAACGGCTTGTTGCGCGAAATGATCTCGCGCATCTTCTTCTCGATCACGGGAAAATCGTCAGGCGTGAACGGCTCGTTGCGGGCGAAGTCGTAGTAAAACCCGTTCTCGATCGCCGGCCCGATGGTCACCTGCGTTCCCGGCCACAATTCCTGCACGGCTTCCGCCAACACATGTGCGGCGTCGTGACGGATCAGTTCGAGTGCGCGCGGGTCGTCGCGGGTGACGATCTCGACCTTGCCGGATTTGCCAAGCGGATCGCTGAGATCGCGGACGGTGCCGTCGATCGCATAGGCGACCGCCTTCTTGGCCAGCGACTTCGAGATCGATTCGGCGAGGCCGGCACCGGTCATCGCCGCGTCGTATTCGCGGACGGAGCCATCGGGAAATGTCAGGGAAACGGAATTCAGCATGTATATCTCCTATCCAGTCCCGCAAACGAGCGCGGGTGGTTGAAATGCATGTCGCCCAAAAGTGTGTGGACGGTTTTGGGGTTACGACATGCAAAGAGTAGGCCGGATGCGTCCGGCAGCGGCTGTCTTTTATGGACAGATTCCGCCGCCGTAAAGCCCGGCTCAAATGTCAGACTTCATTTGATGAGCAGCGGCAGGTCCTTCAGGAACGCGGCTCGGGTCTTGAGGCCTTTGGGCATATCGGTCCGATCGGTGTCGACGACAAGGCGCGCAAAGACGATCTGGCGGCCATCCTTGTTCGCCCAGCCGACGAACCACCCAAGCGAGCGCTTATCCTGAACCTTGTCGGCATCGTTGCGCAGCCTGGTGCTTCCGGTCTTGCCCTGCACCGTCCAGCCTCCGGCCTGGAAGGTCGGGATGATGGCTGATGTCATGTCGTAGGCCCTGGCCGAGACAGGCAGCTTGCGGGCCAGCAGCTTGCGCAGGAAATCGACCTGCTCGACCGGCGTGATCTTGAGCGAGGAGTTTATCCAGGATTGGGTCAAACCATCATTCTTGCCGGGATTGCCGGAAACATCGGCATTGCCGTAGCCGAATTTGGAGACATAGCCAGCCAATTTTTCCGGCCCGAGCCGACTGGTGATTTCACGGGAGAACCAGACGATCGAATCCCGTTCCCAGATCACCGGATCGACGGTCTTCTGGTCCCGCTTCACCGCCTTGAACTCCGGCTTGTAGTCCCACGCCGGCGTATGCTCGTCGCTCAGGATCCCGCTGTCATAGCCGATCAGCGACAGCGGCACCTTGAACGTCGAGGCCGGGCTGAACCGCTGGTCGCACACTCCGTCCTGGTAAAGCGTCTTGCCGCTCGCCGCATCGGCGATCACCGTGCACTGCAAATCCCCCAGCGGCGCCGATTGCGCGCGCAGCGGAAATCCCAGCAGCCAGGCGAGCAGGAACAGGATCCCGGCAAAGATGAAGGGAAGACGGTCGAAATTGCGCATTTTCTGCTCGCTCCAGAAGGGGGTTCGCGAGCGGCTTAGCGGGGTCTCTTGTCTCGATTTTGTCTCAAATGCGCAGTCTTTGTGCAGGCTGTTGTTAACCCTACCGGATCGTAAACCTGCTATTCTCCCCGGCCATCATTCCTGCGCTTTGCCGCGCTTGCTGCCGATCCGCCAGTACCGCCAGGGCATGAACCAGAGATAGCGATCCGCAAGCGCCTCCGGCACGAGGTCTATGCCATGCGTGCCGAATGGCCCGCAGCGCAGCACGCGGAAGAATCCCATCCAGCCGCCGGCCCACAGGCCATGGCGGGCGATCGCCTCATGCGCATATTCCGAACAGGTCGGCAGATGCCGGCAGGAATTGCCGACAAAGCCCGACAGCGTCAGCTGGTAGAGGCGCACGAGCGACGTGCCGAGGAGACGGCCTGGCGTCTTGCGCCAGGGGCCGGGCCAGTTGCGGCCGCGTTTTTGCGACCCGTCTATATGCGCATGCCCATGCTGGTCGCGCACCACAGTCTCCGTATCGCGTTTCCCAGGCGATAGATGTGGACTTCCGCCGGAGAACGCAATCCCCGCTCCTTGCGCGCCCCGCCATCACGGACGGGAACGGCGAAACGGCTGCCTGTCAGCCGACGGCGCCCAGCGGCCACGACTGGCCGGCCCCTCGCGGCGCTTTGAATGCTGCTTTTCGTCACGCCATTGAAACGTCACGATCCGCATGACATCGCCAAAAATGTTCAGCAACTGGATCATGGTCGGTCTCCTTCGACATGGATTAGACCGCCGCTGGCCTTCGCCTTCAAACGAGTATAATTTCCACTTCGGATAATCCTGGGT
>NZ_RZRR01000556.1:0-3826 GCF_003998555.1 Mesorhizobium sp. M7A.F.Ca.CA.002.09.1.1
GTTATAAACCATGGAGATTGGCGAAAGCATTTCTCCCTTCGTCATCCACGGGCGGAGCAAGGAGCGAAGGCTGGTAGCAAGACTGGAGGTCGTGCGGCGTCTAATCCAGTGTCCGCCTGAATCGCACCAATGCTACGCCGGCAAACAAAGCCACGAACACCACCAGCCAGCCGATCTCCGTTGCCACGGCCGGCAGTTCGGCCCCCTTCAGCATCACCGCGCGGGTGATGCGTAGGAAATGCGTCAGCGGGAATATCTCGCCGAAGATTTGTGCCCAGTCCGGCATGCCGCGATACGGGAACATGAAGCCGGACAGCATGATCGACGGCAGGAAGAAGAAGAAGGTGAGTTGGAGCGCCTGCATCTGCGTGCGGGCGATGGTCGAAATCGTGTAGCCGAGCAGCACTAGCGCCAGCACGAAGATCAGCACGGCGGTCAGGAGCAGCGACATCGATCCGGTGAAGGGGATGGCGAACAGAAGTTTCGCCGCCGCCAGCACCACCACCACCTGCACGCCGCCGACCGCCAGATAGGGCAGCACCTTGCCCATCATGATCTCGAGCGGGCTGGACGGCATCGCCAGCAGGTTCTCCATCGTTCCGCGCTCGGTCTCGCGTGTCAGCGCGATCGAGGTCATCATCACCATGGTCATCTGCAGGATGACGCCCAGCAGGCCGGGCACGATGTTGTATTGCGAGATGCCTTCGGGATTGTAGCGCCGGTGTACGACGACATCGAGCTGACCCTTGGCGGCCTCGGCGGCGGCTTCCTGCGTGCCTTGCGCCCTCAGCAGCGCCTGGCTGGCGACTGTGCCGAGCGTCGAGATGGCGCCGCTGGCCACCGCCGGGTCGGTGGCGTCGGCCTCGATGAGTATCTGCGGGCTGTTGCCGCTCTCCACCCTCCTGGCGAAATCGGCCGGGATGGTGACGACGAAGGCAACGTCGCCGCGCGATATCAGGAACTCGGCCTCGGCGGCACTTTGCGCGACATGGTCGAAACGATAGTAACCGGTGGTCTGCAGCGCCGCGACAATGGCGCGCGTATAGGGATCGTTGCTCGTCGCCACGAGTGCTGCCGGCAGGCTTTTCGGGTCGTTGTTGATGGCGTAGCCGAAAAGCACCAATTGTATCAGCGGCACGCCGAGCATCATGGCGAAGGTGATGCGGTCGCGCCGCATCTGGATGAATTCCTTGATCAGCAAGGCGCCAAGCCGGGCGAAGGAAAAGACGCTGTTCATTCCATGTTGTCCTTCGAGCCGGACATGAACTGGATGAAGACGTCCTCGAGGCTGGTTTCGCCGGGCGAAACTTTCACGCCCTTGTGCTCTCTCTCGACATCGGCAAGCACGGCTTCGAGCTTCTTCTTGTCGGAGCCGACGACATGCAGCGTCGCGCCGAACGGCGCCACCTGATCGACGCCGGGGCGGCCCTGAAGCGCTTCGGCGACCTGATCGAGGCGCGGACCCTGCAGGACGAAGGTGGTCAGCCCGGCATTTTTCACCACTTCGGCGACAGTGCCGGTGGCCAGCATCTTGCCATAGGAGATGTAGCTGATGCGGTGGCAGCGCTCGGCTTCGTCCATATAGTGGGTGGAGACCAGCACGGTCAGCCCGCCGCTGGCGAGGCGATGGATCTCGTCCCAGAACTCGCGCCTCGCCTTCGGGTCGACACCGGCCGTAGGCTCGTCGAGCAGCAGCAATTTCGGCTTGTGCATGATGCAGGCGGCCAGCGCCAGCCGCTGCTTCCAGCCGCCCGACAAGGTGCCGGCCAGCTGGTTGCGGCGCGACGTCAGGCCGAGGTCCTCCAACGTGCTCGCGACATGCCCCTCGACCGGCTTCAGCCGGTAGAGCCGCGCCACGAATTCGAGATTCTCGCCGATCGTCAGATCCTCGTAGAACGAGAATTTCTGCGTCATGTAGCCGACTTCGCGCTTGATGCGCAGGCTGTCGGTGCGGATGTTGAAACCGAGCACCGTGCCTTCGCCCTCGTCCGGCGTCAGCAGGCCGCACATGATGCGGATGGTGGTCGTCTTGCCCGAACCGTTGGGGCCGAGAAAGCCGACGATCTCGCCCTCGGCAACCGACATCGTCACATGGTCGACGACGGTCTTGTCGCCAAAGCGCTTGACCAGGCCGTGTACGTCGATGGCGTTCATCTTGCGCTGTCCGCCAGATCGACATCGACGATCTGGCCGGGCTGCAGCGGGCCGGCATCGCCCTCCGGCCGCGCCTCGACGAGGTAGACCAGCTTCTGCCGGTTCTCGAGCGAATAGATCACCGGCGGGGTGAACTCGGGATCCGGCGAGACGTAGCTGACGCGCGCCTTAACATCCGGGCCGCAGCCGTCGCAATGGACGCCGAGCAAGGTGCCGACCTTGACCGAGGAGAAGGCGCTCTCCGGGATATAGACGCTGAGCTTGACCGCGCCGTCGGGCAGGATCGAAATCACAGGCGCGGTCGGACCTGATGTATCGCCCGGATTGCGGATGACGTCGTTGACGCGGCCGGGCGAAGGGGCGGCCAGCACCCGTTTCGACAGCCGCCACTGCGCCTGCTCCAACGCGGCCTGCGCCTGCTTGACCTGATTGTCGGCGGCCTTGATCGTCTCGGGGCGCGCCGGCAGGCCGCCGACGGCGAGATTGGATTTGGCCTGGCCGACCTGCGCATTGGCCGTTTCGAGCGTGGCCGACGCGGTGTCGAAATCCGCTTGCGTGCCGGCGCCGCGCTTGAACAGATCGGCGGCGCGGTCGTATTTGCGCTTGGCGTCGGCGGCCTGGGCGCTGGCCATATCGACCTCGGCCTTCAGCACGGCGATCTCTTCCGGCCGCTTGCCGATCTGCAGGTCGGCCAATTGCGCCTGCGCCTGGGCAAGGCCGGCCTGCGCCTGCGCGACAGCGATTTTTGCGTCGGCACTTTCCAGCGTCACCACGGTCGTGCCAGGCACCACACGGTCGCCGCGCTTCACCGTGACGGTCTCTACCTGCGCCACCTCGATCGGCGCCAGCAGCACGTAGTCGCCTTCGACATAGCCGACGGCCAGCGGTGCTGCCGGGGCACAGGCCGAGAAGAGCTGCGCGGCGAGCGGCAGCGAACACAGAAAGCTCATGGTCTTTGCCCCTTTGTCTTTGCCCCTTTTCTGGCGGCCAGTATGGCCTTGAGATTGCCCGATGTGACCGCCACCACCTTGGCGGCCTCCGCGGCGCCGATATCGGGCCAGCCCATGCGGCGCATCACCGCCTCACGGCCGATGCGGAAATAGATGACCTGGCCGATCAGCGTGAACACGGTGAGCCTTGTGGCCTCGCTTTCGGCGGGCTCGCCAGTTGCCTGTTCCCACAGCTGGCACAGCCGGCGATGGCTCGGCTCGAAGACACCGTCATAGATACGATCGAGGGCTGCCGTTGGATGGGAAAGTTCGCGCAGGATGAACTGCACGATCTCACCGGCCTGCGGACTGGCCACGACAAAGCCGACCATTCGCTCCAGCGCCGCGAAGAGCTGCGCCTGCGCTGCCTCCGGACCGACCGGCGCGGGCGCCTGCGCATTGCCGAGCGCCGGGCCGGCGACCGTCTGGATGGTCTCGACGATAAAGTCGGCGGCGGCCGTGCGAAGACCCTCCTTGCCGCCGAAATGATAGGCGATCGAGCCGATATTGGCTCGCGCCTCGGCGGCGATCTCGCGCGTCGAGGTGCCGTCGAAGCCCTGCCGTCCGAACAGCTTCAGTGCCGCCTGGACAAGCGCCGCGCGCGTCATCTCGGCGGGCTCGCGACGAAGAACTTTGGGCTCAGGTAGTTTGATCATAAGTGCACTTTAATCAATCGATTGATT
>NZ_RZRR01000557.1:0-3820 GCF_003998555.1 Mesorhizobium sp. M7A.F.Ca.CA.002.09.1.1
CCCGCCACGGCTTAGCCGCGACGCCGCCCAGCGCCAGCCTTGCGGCGCGGATCTTGCCGCCGTCGACGACGAGCGCTGCCGCGGCCGATACGACGGCAAAGGCATAGGAGGTGCGTTCGCGGACTTTGAGGTAACGGGCATTGGCGGAGAAGGAGGCAGCCTCCGCCGGCAGGCGCACCGCCACGATCAGGTCGCCGGGCTCCAGCGCATTCTCCCGCTGCGGCGTTTCGCCGGGAAGCCGGTGAAATTCCTCCAGCGAAACATGGCGCCGGCCCTTCTTGCCTTCGATCTCGACCACGGCGTCGAGCGCCACCAGCGGCACGCAGAAATCCGACGGGTGGGTGGCGATGCAGGCGTCGCTCCAGCCGAGCACGGCGTGCAGGCGGTTTTCGCCTTCCAGCGCGTCGCAGCCGGTGCCTGGCTGGCGCCTGTTGCAGGCGCTGGCGGTGTCGTAGAAATAGCTGCAGCGCGTGCGCTGCAACAGATTGCCGCCGACGGTGGCGGCGTTGCGAAGCTGCGCCGAAGCGCCCGACAGCAGCGCCTCGGCCACCGCCGGATAGGATTTGGCGAACGCCGGATGGTAGGCAAGGTCGGCGTTACGCACCAGCGCACCGATGCGCAGGCCACCATCGTCCAGCCGTTCGATGCGGTTGAGTTCCGGCAGCCGGGAGATGTCGACGATACGCTCGGGACTGGTGATGCCGCCTTTCATCAGGTCGAGCAGATTGGTGCCGCCGGCGAGATAGGCCGAGCCCGGCTCGGCTGCCGCGGCGATGGCGTCGGGAATGGTGGCGGGCCTGATGTAATCGAAGTCTCTCATGCCGCGGTCCTCCGGTCGGCTTTGACAAGCTGTTGCTGGGCTTCCAGGACGGCCTCGACGATGCCGCCATAGGCCGCGCAGCGGCATATGTTGCCGCTCAGCCCCTCGCGGATGCGTTCGGGATCGTCGCCGGCCTGTCCCTCGGCGATCAGGCCGAGCGTGCTCATGATCTGGCCGGGTGTGCAGAACCCGCACTGGAAGCCGTCATGGGCGATGAAGGCGGCCTGCACCGGATGCAGTTCCTCGCCGTTGGCGACGCCTTCGATGGTCAAGACCTGGGCGCCGTCATGGCTGACCGCCAGCGCCAGGCATGAGTTGATGCGCTTGCCGTCGACCAGCACCGTGCAGGCGCCGCATTGGCCGCGGTCGCAGCCCTTCTTGGTGCCGGTGAGATCGAGCCGCTCGCGCAGCAGGTCGAGCAGGGTTACGCGTGGATCGACCTCCAGTTGGTGTCGGTGGCCATTGATGGTGAGGGTAATGGGAAGGCTGGTCATGGGCGTCTGGCTCCAGTTGCTTGACGCGGATGGGATTGAACTGGTGCCTTGCCGCAGAAGGGCAAGGTAACTGTTCGGTCAGGTCTTGACGGCGAAAGCGGAGATGGCGGATCTCCCGCGAGGCAGGCGGGCAGGGGAGATGTCGGCTTGCGTGTTCGAAAGACGTGACATACCGGTTCTCCTGATTATATGATAAAGGTGCTCCACTAAAACGGAGGCGCCTCCGTTTATTACGTGGTGGCTGACCCTGCCGGATTCAAGCCCCCTGACACGATGTGGAGAAAAAATTGGCCAGCGAGCCGTCCGCCATTGCTGAACAGAAGGCCGAGGCCGTAGACGCAAAGCCGCTGCGCGCCGATGCGCGGCGCAACCGCGACCGGCTGGTCGAGGTGGCGGTGTCAGTCTTTGCCGAGCGCGGCATCGATGGCTCGCTGGAGGAGATCGCGCGCCGCGCCGGCGTCGGCATCGGCACGCTCTACCGGCATTTCCCGACGCGCGAGCATCTGGTCGAGGTGGTCTATCGTCGTGAGGTGGAGGCGCTGTGCGCGGCCGCCGGCGAGCTTGCCCAAAAACATCCGTCCGATGTCGCGCTGGAACAGTGGATGCAGCGCTTCGTCGACTACATCGCCACCAAGCGCGGCCTGGCGACCAGCCTGCGCATTGTGCTCACCACCAATTCGACGCTGTTTTCCGACACGTTCGGCCGGGTGTCGCAAGCCTTGCGACGCCTGGTCGAGGCGGCGGTGGCCGACGGCACCATCCGCGGCGACGTCGACGCTTCCGACGTGCTGCACGCGCTGGGCGGCATCTATTCAGCGCCCGACACCCCCGAATGGCGCGACCGCTCGCGCCGGCTGGTCAAGCTGTTGATGGACGGGTTGCGGTTCGGGGCTGCAAAGGCACAATGAGGCGACCAGATTCCGGCCGTGCAAAACCAGACCTATCGATGAGTTGAGGGGATACGATGTATGTAGGCCGTTCCTACAAACTGATCGATTTCGCGCTGTGGTCGCGGCGCAGCGTCATCTACATGGTGGTGGTGAGCGGTCTGGCCGTGGCGGCCTACCGTCTTCCAGGCATCGCCGGGTTTTCGGTGCCATGGTCGGTGGTGCTGGTGCTTGGCACCACCGTGTCACTCGTCGCCGGGTTCAAGAATTCGCAGGTGTTCACCCGCAGCAGCGACGCGCTGCAGGCTTTTACGCAAATTACGGCCAGCAGCCGTTTGTGGTCCAATTTCTGCAGGGATTTCCTCGACGCGCCGACGGCCAGACAGCTCATCTATCGCCACATCGCCTGGATGACGGCATTGCGCTTTTCCCTGCGCCGGCCGATGCCATGGGAGTCCATGGCGCGGGCCGCCAATATCGAATACCGGCGGCGCTACCGTATCCATGAGGATGCGAGCTCGGTCGGCGACGAATTGCGTCCGCTGCTCGCCGAACAGGCCGAGGACGTCCTGAAATCGCCCCAGCCGGCGATAGCCCTGCTCGAACTGCAATCTGTCCAGGTCAATGCGCTGTTCAAGGACACAAAGCTCCCTCCTCAGATCTATGGCGAACTGACCAAGCTGATCCGCGACTTCCATGACCAGCAGGCGCGCTGCGATCGCATCAAGAACAATCCCTATCCCCGGCAATACGCCATCGTCAGTTCGATGTTCGTCATGATCTTCTGCACACTGTTGCCGTTCGGGGTCGTTCCCGTCTTTGCCGATATGGGCAAACTGGGTGGCGCGCTCGGGTCGATAGCGATCTGGCTGACGATCCCGTTCAGCACGCTGCTCGGCTGGGCCTACATGTCTCTCGACCAGGTCGGCGAAAGCAGCGCCAACCCGTTCGAGGGCAATGCCAACGACGTTCCGATCTCGCAGATCTGCCGCGACATCGAGATCGAGTTGCGTAGCGGGCTCGGCGAGAGCGACCTTCCCAAGCCCCTGCTGCCGGTCAACGACATCGCGACCTAGGCAGGATCACGACGAGGCGCGGCCCCGGCGGTCCCCTTCATCGTGCTGCTGGCGGAGAACGCTCAAACGTCAAGGCAGACCTTGCCGAAATGCTTTCGGGATTCGTAATGAGCGAAGGCGGTGGCGATGTCCTGCAGCGGAAAGTGGCGGTCTATGACGGGCTTCAGCCTGTTGGACTCTATCGCGCGGATCATATCCTCCTGGTCGGCCCGGCTGCCGATGGAAATGCCGCTGATGCGGATCTGGTTGGAAAACAGGGCTGGGATAGACACTTCCGCCGCAAAGCCGGTCAGGACGCCGACCAGCGCGATGTGACCGCCCGTGCGGCAGGCGATAATCGACTGCGCCAGCGTGGCGGGTCCGCCGACCTCGATCACGTGATCGACGCCGCGCCCGCCCGTCAGATCCTTGGCCTTGCGGCCCCAGTCCGGGACGGACTTGTAGTTGATGACGGCGTCGGCTCCGAGGCGCTTGAGCCTTTCCAGCTTCTGCTCGTCGGATGAGGTGGCGATGACCCGGGCGCCGGCGGCCTTGGCGAATTGC
>NZ_RZRR01000558.1:0-3815 GCF_003998555.1 Mesorhizobium sp. M7A.F.Ca.CA.002.09.1.1
TTGGTGGACTCCGTCGGAGAAAGGGGGGTTGGGACGGCGCTGTCGAGCTCGCGTGACCAGTCAATGGCATTGATGAAGACGCCGAGCGGATTCTTGCGCAGCTGATCCGTATTGCTTGGCGAGCGAATCACGATCGTGAGGATCGCAGTCCAGCGCATCGTGCTGGCAAGGCTTCCGCGCTCAAACACCTGCTCGGTCCATTTGACCTGGAATGAACTTTCGGAGGCTCTGACCACGCTGGTGACCTGTACCGAAACACTGCGCGTTCCGATCTGACCGAAGGGGTCGTTCGCCTTGGCGTATTCGTTGAGGAAGAGCGCTGCGCGATCGCTAGCAAAGTCGTACGCTGCCAACCAGTTCTGCCGTACCAAAACCGGATCGGTGGAAACGGAACGGACATTCTGGATGAAGCGGCCGAGATGCCAGGCGATCTGAGCATCCGAGGGCTCATAATTCCGGATCGCCGGCGCGACGGCGCGCGTCTCGCCGAAGCCATCGACCTCGACGACATAAGGCACGACACGGCTTTGCATCGACTGCCATACGAGTCCGCCGGAAAGCCCGGTCGCCAAGGCCAGGCAGCCAAGGGCCATGATCCGCCAGTTCCTGGCCTGCAGTCGAGATGAGCCGATGCGCTCGTCCCACAGCTGGGCGGCTTTTTGATACGGCGTGACCGGTTCGGGTGTTTTGCCGTAACGGTGCACGGGTCGCTTGAAGAGCATCTAGTCATCCTTGTCGTTGAGAGAGGGGGTGGCGCTGCCTCCCGGCCGGTCTCCGTCTCGGACAGCTTGCATGGCAGCGTGGCGATTTGCACGGGCGGTCTGTTCAGAACGTAGGCGCCTTGCCCACGTCGGCGCCGAAACAGTGGCCGAACCGGCAGAGCGTTCGGTCATTGGCGCTGTCGGCGTGCCGCCGGTCGCGGTCCACGCGGCATCGCGCCCGGCATCGGCGTTGCGCCCAACACTTGCAGTGGCGGATCGCGCTATGCGTATAGCGGCGCCGCCAGCTGCACTGGTTACACCATGCATTCCAGCAGCCACACCGGAGAGGCCAGCGTCGGGCGAGGTTGCGCGCCCGATCTGCCATGACGTGGAAGCAGCCGATCCCATTGTTGTGCCGGCTCGGATGGCGGCGACACCGCCGCTGGTTGCCATACGCGCGCCAGCAAATGCTGTGCCTCCAGCAACGAGTGATACACCCGCTGCCGCCGCGGTCGTGCCGAGGGCGGCGCCCGCCCCAAGCTGCGGTGCGCCTGAGACAAGACCCGACGCGATCCCCGGCCCAAAAATGCCAAGGCCAAGCAATGCCAGTGCGCCCAGTACCTGGGACATGGCACCGGCAAGATCCGGCTCCTTGCCTTGCAATGCGGAAGCGAACTCCCCGAAGAGCGTGGAGCCGATACCGACAATGACGGCGAGCACCATCACCTTGATGCCTGACGAGATAACATGGCCGAGCACGCGTTCGGCCAGGAACGCTGAACGGTTCCAAAGTGCGAATGGAACCAAAACAAAACCTGCCAGCGTGGTGAGCTTGAACTCAAGGATGGTGATGAAAAGCTGGATGGAAAGGATGAAGAAGGCGATGATGACCAGGAACCAGGCCATCAGCAGCACGAAGATGGTCAGTGCGTTGCCGAAGATTTCCGGGAAGCCCAGGAGCTGACTGGCTTGGTCAAGCATTGGCCAAGCACCTTCGAAACCGGTCGCGGCAATGCGGCCCGGGCGCAAGAGATTGTCTGCCGACAGATTGCCGGCCGACGCCTTAATCCCGAGACCGGCAAAAGAACGATAAACGATATCGGCGAGGTTCTTGAAATTGTTCAGAATGAAGGCGAAGACGCCAACATAGAGCACCTTGCGGACAAGCCGGCCGAGAACGCTGGTTTCGTCGCCGAGCGCCCACGCCAGGCCGGCAAGTGTGATGTCAATGCCGATCAGAATGGTAGTGAGGAAGGCGAGGTCGCCCGATAGCAGACCGAACCCGCTGTCGATGTAGCGGATGAAGGTCTCCATGAAGCGATCGATGACGCCAAGGTCGTTCATGCCGCTGCCTTTCTCGTCGTGATGAACTCGTGATTAATTGCCGGGATAAGCCGAGCCGGTACCCAAGAATCGCTTCGTCATCTCGCGGGCGGCTTCGTCTGACTGGGCCTTGCGGGCGGCATCCTCGGCCTCAGCTCGAAACTGCGTTGCGAGCAGCGTCTGGATCTGCATCTGCTGTTTTGTCGAAAGCGCCATCAGCTGGTTGGTGGCCTGGCTTGCCTGAAGCGCACCGGCCGCCCCTTGGCTGCGGTTGACGAGATCGGCGAGCAGATCGCCGTCGGCGCGGACGTTCTCGACGATTTGCGACTGGACACCCATGGTCTGGCGGAACGCCTGCATGGCGGTTTGCCAACGCTCCCGCGCAGCACTCGCCACATCGCTGACTTTGATCGTGGCGTCGTAGCTTTCCGGATATTGGCTGCGCCACTGGTCTTGAAGCTTGCCCAGATCAAAGCTGAGGCCACTCGCCTGGTCCATCAAGCCGTCGATGCGATGGAGCGAACCGGTGAGTTGGCCAACGGAAGAGAAATCCAGACGCTGAAGATTGCGCGCCATGTTCTGCAGCATGGTCGCCTGATTCTGCAGCGACTGGATCTGGTTGTTGATCTGCTCCAATGCGCGCGCGGCCGTCAGCACGTTCTGCGCATAATTGGACGGATCGAACACGATAAGGGCGTAGGCGGGCTGCACATAGTCGGCCATAGGCTTGGCGATCAGGGAAACGGTGATCAGGCCGGAGAGAAGGCGTCGCCGCATCATGAGAATTGCTCCTTGTCTGGTTGAGGGAATTGCTTGAGAAGTTCGCCGGCCCAATCGAGGCCGCGCGCGATCAGGAACTGCGAGGCAAAGCTGCCTTGCCCGTCTTCGGACATGATCCTGTCGATCAGAGTCTGCGTGGCCGGATCGGAAGCACCGCAAAGCGCAAGAGCGATGGGGCCAAGCTCGAGCTCGAACAGACGGTTGCCGCGGCGCGATTGCAGATAATACTGACGCTTCGGCGTGGCGCGGGCGATCAATTCGATCTGCCGCTCGCTTAAACCGAAGCGCTCGTAGGCTGTGCGCGCCTGGGGTTCCACGGCACGATCATTGGGAAGGAAAATGCGCTGCGGGCAGCTTTCGATGATTGCCGGCGCTATGCCAGAGCCCGCGATATCAGCCAGCGACTGCGTAGCGAAGACAACCGACACGTTCTTCTTTCGCAGCACCTTCAGCCATTCGCGGATGCGGGCGGCGAACAGCGGATTGTCGAGATAGACCCACGCCTCGTCGAGCATGATCAGCGTGGGCCGTCCGTCGAACCGTTCCTCAAGTCGCTGGAACAGATAGGTAAGCACCGGCAGCAAAGCGCTTTGGCTGTGCATTAACTCCTCGGTCTCGAAACACTGCACATCCGACAAGGCCAGCCCATCATGATCGGCATCGAGCAGGCGGCCGAAGGGACCGTCGAGCGTGTAGGGCATCAATGCGGTCTTCAGCGCATTGGATTGAAGCAGGACCGAAAGACCGGTCAGTGTGCGTTCCTGCGCCGGCGCGGTGGCAAGGCTGGCCAGCGCTGACCAAATAGCCTCCTTCACCTCCGGCGTGACGGTGACGTTCTCGTGGGCAACAAGGCTGGCGATCCATTCGGCCGCCCAGCTTCGGCTAGCCTGGTCGTTGATGCTGCGCAGTGGCTGAAAGGCAAGGGAACCGTCCGCTCCTAGCGCGTGGTGTTCTCCACCCATGGCAAGTGTTGCAGCACGGGCCGAATTGCCTTTGTCGAAGACATAAACC
>NZ_RZRR01000559.1:0-3806 GCF_003998555.1 Mesorhizobium sp. M7A.F.Ca.CA.002.09.1.1
AGGCTGGCCCCTATGTCTGGCCGTGACAGGCCCTGCGCTTTCGACTATCGCTTTTGCCATGACGCTGCCGACCGATCCTGCCGAAAACCTCGCCGCCCTTATCCGTTGCGCTTCGGTGACGCCCGCTGAGGGCGGTGCGCTGACCGCGCTGGAGACGATGCTCAAACCGCTCGGCTTCCTGGTCGATCGGCCGGTGTTTTCCGAAGACGGCACGCCCGATATCGAAAACCTCTATGCAAGGCGTTCCGGCAATGGCCCGCATCTGATGTTCGCCGGCCACACCGACGTGGTGCCGGTCGGCGACGAAGCCGCCTGGACGCATCCGCCCTTCGCCGCCGAGATCGCCAATGGCGAGATGTATGGCCGCGGCGCCGTCGACATGAAGGGCGGCATCGCCTGTTTCATCGCCGCCGTGGCGCGCCATGTCGAGGCCAATGGCGGTCCGAAAGGCTCGGTCTCGCTGCTGATCACCGGCGACGAGGAAGGCCCCGCGATCAACGGCACGGTCAAGCTGCTCGAATGGGCGGCTTCCAGGGGCGAGAAATGGGATGCCTCTGTCGTCGGCGAGCCGACCAACCCGGATGCGCTGGGCGACATGATCAAGATCGGCCGCCGCGGCTCGATGTCCGGCGCCGTCACCGTCAATGGCCGCCAGGGCCATGTCGCCTATCCCTTGCTTGCCGACAATCCGGTGCGCGGGCTGATGAGCCTGGTCGATGCCTTGCTGCATCCGGTTTTCGACAAGGGAACCAGGGATTTCCAGCCGACCAATCTGGAGGTCACCTCCATCGATGTGGGCAACCCGGCCACCAATGTCATCCCGGCCAAAGCGACCGCGACCTTCAACATCCGCTTCAACGACACCTGGACGGACGAGACCCTGCAGGCCGAAATCCACAACCGGCTCGACCAGGCGGCCAGGCGCAAGAAGTACCGGCAGGGCAAGAAGACGCCGGTCGACTACGAGCTCGTCTGGCGCGACCGGCCGAGCCATGTCTTCCTGACCCGTGACGACAGGCTGATCGAAACGCTGCGCGGCTCGATCAAGTCGGCGGTCGGCAAGGAGCCGACGCTGTCGACCTCCGGTGGAACCTCCGATGCGCGTTTCATCAAGGACTATTGCCCGGTGGTCGAGTTCGGGCTGGTCGGCAAGACCATGCACATGGTCGACGAGCGCGTCGCCATTGCCGACCTCGAGACGCTGACGCAAATCTACCAGCGCTTCATAGAAGACTGGTTCGGACAGGGCTGAACAGCATGCTTTCGGCGGACGAAACCCAAGCTTCGCTGACGGGCGCCTGGCGATTGATGCTCGGCAGAGCCGACGGCCTGCGCCTGCTCGACCTGTCGGCCGACGGCTTCTGGAATTCCTTCTTCGCCATTGTCGTTGCAGCACCGGCGCTGATCGTCGGCTGGGTCGGCATCGCCAACGAAATCGGCGATCCCGACGCCTTCGCGGGGCGCTTCAGCATGCTGGTGCGCCTGGCGACGGTCGACATCGGCTCCTGGGTGCTGCCGCTGGTTGCGCTCGCTTTCATCGCGCCGCGCGCCGGCATAGGCGGCCGCTTCGTCCACTACGTCGTTGCCAGCAACTGGGCTTCGGCCATCACCGCCTGGCTGATGCTGCCTTCGGCGCTGATCCGGCTTTTCCTGTCGTCCGCAAGCCAGGTTTCGAGCCTTGTGTCGCTGTTCCTCTTTGCCCTTTCTATGGTGCTGACCTGGCGCATGACAAATGCCACGATGGGCAGGGGCGCAGCGGTCGGCACGGCCGTTTTCGTCGGCATGTTCATTGCGTCGCTGCTGGTGCTGTTCGGCCTGCAGACGTTGCTCGGCATCACCGTCCCGGACGATGTCGGAGTTCAGAGCCTTTCCGGGCTCGTCTCGATCGGATAATCGACACCGGTGAGAAACAGCCCGTCGGGCGGCGCCACCTGGCCGCAGGCGGCGCGGTCGCGCGCCTCGAGCGATGTTTTCAGGTCGGCCGCGCTCCAGCCGCCGTCGCCGACACGCTTGAGCGAGCCGACCATCGAACGCACCTGGTTGTGCAGGAACGAGCGCGCCGAAGCCCTGACCTCGACCATGTCGCCTTGTCGGCTCACATCGAGCCGTTCCAGCGTCCTGATCGGGCTGTTGGCCTGGCACTGGGTCGAGCGGAAGGTGGTAAAGTCATGCCGTCCGAGCAGGACCTTTGCCGCTTCGTGCATGGCGCCGGCGTCGAGCCGCTTCGGCACCCACCACACCTTGCCCTTGTCGAGCGCGGCCGGCGCGCGGCGGTTCAGGATGCGGTAGAGATAGTGGCGGCCAATGGCCGAGAAGCGGGCGTCGAAACTGTCGGAGACCACCGTCGCTTTCAGGATGGCGATGCGCGCCCCGGCCGCCTGCAGATGGGCGTTGACGGCATCGCGCACCTTGTCGCTCGGCCACGCCTTGACGAGGTCGACATGCGCCACCTGCGCGGTCGCATGCACGCCGGCATCGGTGCGGCCGGCGGCGCGCAGCCTGATCGCTTCGCCGCAGAATTTTTCGATCGCCTGTTCGATCGCCTGCTGCACCGAAGGCTGATCCGCCTGGTGCTGCCAGCCGGCAAACAGGCTGCCGTCATATTCGATGTCGAGGCGAAAACGCGGCATTTGCGGCTAGAGCTCTCGCCTCGAGCAATTCCAGGAAAAGTGTGAAACGGTTTTCCGTTCGGAATTGCGTTAAAACAAAGAGGAGTGCAGTTCGCCGTTTCCGTGAAAACGGCTGACTGTTCTACGCGGCGAGAGCGGTGAAGGCGGAGGCGTAGACCAGCCTGCCTGCTTCTGGCGCGTCACCCCAGGCCAGCGCCTGCAGCGCTTCGCCCTGGTATTCGCTTTCGAAGTTCTCGGCACGCGTGTGGCTATAGCCGAAACGCCCGTAATAGGTGGGGTCGCCCAGCACCACGGCCAGCGTCTCACCACCATCCTTGAGGCGGATATGCGCCTCGCGGATCAGCGCGCCGCCAATGCCGCTGCCATGGAACGAGGGCTCCACCGCCAGCGGCGCCAGCGCCACGGCCGCGAAGGTCTTGCCGCCATTCTGGACGAACAGCCGCGAAAACAGGATATGGCCGACCACCTGGCCGTCCTCTTCCGCAACCAGTTCGGCAACCGCGTCGCCGCCGGTCACCAGCGCGTCGACCAGACCGGTCTCCGCCTGCTGGCCGAAAGCGTGTTCCTCGACGAGGCGGATGGCCTCGCGATCCCGCGGCGTTGCCGCGCGTATCGACATCATGCTCATGAGAATTTCAGTCCTTTTTCGATCTTGGCCCCGCGCAGGAATTCCGACGCGGCAGCGGGCTTTCCGCCCGCCCGTTGAACTTCGACCAGCCTGATCGCGCCTGCCCCGCAGGCGACCGTCAGCCGGTCATCGAGAATTCCTCCCGACTCGCCCAAATCTTCCGAAGGCGACAGGCCTTGCGACAGCGTCGAGCGAAGCAGTTTCAGCCGCTCCTGGCGGCCGCCAATTCCTATCTCCGACCAGGCGCCGGGAAAGGGCGACAGGCCGCGAATATGATTGTGGACCTCACTTGCCGAGCGAGTCCAGTCCACGCGAGTCTCGGATTTATCGATTTTCTTGGCGTAGGTCACCCCATCCACAGCTTGTGTGGTGAATGTCAGCGTATTCCTTTCCAGTCGCGCCAGCGCTTCCACCATCAAGGCAGCACCGACACTCATCAACCGATCATGCAGATCGCCGGCTGTCATATCGGGTTCGATAGCGCATTTTTCAACCAGCCCGACCGGACCGGTGTCCAGGCCCTCTTCCATGCGCATCACCATCATGCC